>CATZIG010000133.1 GCA_958419975.1 uncultured Collinsella sp. | reverse complement strand
GGGAACAAGAACGGTCAAACGTCAGGTCGAGCACTACAACCTCGACATGATCATCTCGGTTGGCTACCGCGTGAAGTCTCAGCAGGGCGTGTACTTCCGCCGGTGGGCAAATGGCGTGCTCAAGCAGCATCTACTCCAGGGATACTCCATCAACCAAAAGAGACTCGAGGCGCTCGGAACGGTCTTCAAGGTCCTCGAGAGGTCGAGTACTCCGGAACTCTCCGGTGCGGCAGAAATTCTACAGAAGTACCTTCCGAGCCTGACTCTGCTCGATGAATACGACACGGGAAGGATGAAGGCGCCCCAGGGCAACGAGCCCAACTGGGAGCTCGGTTACACCGAAGCCCTCGAAGTCGTCCGCAGCCTACCGTTCTACTCGTCGTCCACCCTGTTCGGACGAGAGCGGGACAACCAGTTCGCCGGAATCATCAGCGCCCTCTATCAGGGCTTTGGCGACCAAGACCTATATCCCTCCGTTCAAGCAAAGGCCGCCAACCTTCTCTACCTCGTAGTGAAGGACCATCCATTCTTGGATGGCAACAAGCGCTCTGCAGCGGCGCTCTTCATTCACTTCCTCGACAAGAACGGGATGCTGCGCAACGGCGAAAGACTCCGCGTGGAGGGCAACGCGCTCGCGTCCATGACGCTCATGATTGCCCTCTCTGACCCAAGCGAGAAGGACTCCATGGTTACGCTGGTGGAGAATTTCATCGCGTAGCGCCTTCGCCCGAGCACCAGAATCGACGTTCCTTCATATAGCAGATGCAAACGAGGAAAGGGCCATCAAAGTAAGGCACCGTCATGGCGAGGGAGGTGCCGCAATGAGTCGTTCCATGAAAAGCCATATAAGCCTACAATTGTCATCAGATGTAGGCTTATATGGCTTTCGAGGGGAGGTCGGCATGGTGATCACCTACCGGGAGGCGCTGGCTGAACTCGGGAGCAGGTACCGCGTTCGCAAGGCGGTGTCGGAAGGGACGCTCCACCCCGTCGGCCGAGGGATGTACTCGACCAACCGGGACGAGGACGCCCTCGCCGTGATCGCGAAGCGCTACCCCGGGGGCATCCTGACCGGGCAGACCGCGCTCTACGCCCACGGGCTCGTGACCGCGCCCCCCGACCAGATCGACCTGGCCACGAAGCGCGGTGGGACCAAGATACGCGACGCCGCCGTGCGCCAGCACTTCATCCCGGAGGGATGGCTGGGCGTCGGGAGGTCGACCGTCTCGGTGGACGGGACCGAGCTTGCCGCTTACGACCCCGAGCGCATGCTCCTCGAGCTCATGCGCTCGCGCAACAAGCTGCCCTACGACCTCTACCGGGAGGCCGTCGCCTCGTTCCGCAGGCGGTCGGAGCGGCTGGACATATACAGGCTGCAGGACTACGCGGAGGCAATCCCGCACGGCGAGGCACACCTCGAGCGCGCCATGGAGGAGGTATTCTGATGGACCTGAACGAGATGAGGGCGCGCTGCGAGCGCGAGGAGGGCTACTCCTGCCTCAACGCGACCGCGCGCGTCTGCCAGGACGTGATCCTCTCAAAGCTGGCGGCATCCAGCATGCGCGACCGAGTGACGGTCAAGGGAGGGGTCCTGATGTGCGCGCTGTCGGGGAGCGGGCGCCGCGCAACCCAGGACATAGACCTCGACTTCGTGCGGTACCCGATGAACGACGCCTCCATTCGCTCCTTTGTGTCCGCCCTCTCGAACCTCGGCGACGGCGTAACCGTCCGCATCGCCGGCGAGATAGAGGAGCTGTCGCAGCAGGACTACAAGGGCAGGCGCGTCAACCTCAAGGTCAGCGACGGGCGCAGCACGTTCGACACGAAGCTCGACCTGGGGGTCCACGCGAGCGCTGCGATGGAGCAGGACGAGCTGTGGTTCGACGTGGCACACCGGCAGGAGGGCGTCTGCCTGCTTGCGAACTCGAAAGAGCAGGTGTTCGCCGAGAAGCTCAAGTCCCTGCTGCGCCACGGCATCCGAACGGCCCCGGAAACTCGTTTCATGGAGCGTTTCATGGAAAATCCCCCCCCCCAATCTAGCAACGGTTCAGAGTCTACTAGATTGGGGGGACGCGAGCCAAGTCGACAAGGGCAGTTAACCGGCGGCTATTCATGCCTCGATTTAGAACCGCTCGAGAATCTCCGCGGCGTTCTCTCGCAGATAGATATCTAGGTCCGGCACGGCAAACTGCACGTAGCCCCTCTGCGGAGCTTGAATAACCTCTCTTTGAAGCAGCTTAGCCCTAATAGAGCTGACCTCATTGGTCTTTTTACCCATGCGTTTAGCAATCTCAGATGATTTGGACTGCTGCTTATCCTCGCACATGGCCAAAAGGTATTTGATATCGTTGAGTCCAAGTCCAGAAATCGCGGGCTCGTGAACAACATCGTGAAAACGAGCCTCTGCCAGCGCAATGCCTTCGGTGACGTCGCCCTCGCTCACAATGGCACTTTTGGCACGATGCAAGTTGGCGCGTTGCCAAATGGAGTAACCGACCAGTTGCACCAGATAGGCATAGCCCTTAGTGGCCTTAGCGGCTCTCGACAGAAGATCGTCCTCTATGGTCAAACCAGTCGCGACAAAGCTATCGCCCATAGAGAGCGCTACCTCCACCTGGTTGATAGGCGCCAGATCTTCGGAGAGGGCACGACGCAAGAACGTAAGCGCCTTGCCGTTAATAAGATCCATAACGCCGGCGGGTAAGCCGGCAAAGGCAAGTGCGATATCTACTTATATCGAATAATATCGAGCTGTATAAGCTTGTATAAACTTATCGCGGAAGTATCGAGCTTTCGTAATATGACTTAGTTAGTAGTCCACCATTGCTTTCTTCCAAGCTCATAGCGAAAGAAAGTTCAGGACTTCCTAAACCCATTGCCTTAGACCGAGAAATACTCACTCTCGGCAGATAGGTTTGGCCCCAACCACGGGTCGCCATCGAGGAAGAACTCAGGCCAGCGCCGCATGAACAGTGCCTGCTCGCGCTTCCAGCGGCGCAGCTTTTCCTCGTTGGCCTCTTCCCTGCCGCGCGAGGTGAACTCGTAGTGATACAGCTCGGCATAGGGCGTAAAGATGGTGCGGTAGCCCGCCTCCCACACACGAAGGCAAAAGTCCGCGTCGTTGAAGCCGACGGCGAATTCCTCGTCGTAGCCTCCGACCCGCTCAAATACGTCGCGTCGGACCATCTGACAGGCACCTGTTACGGCGCTAAAGCTGCCCGGTCGTACGGCACGAGCAAGATAGCCCTCGCGCTTTGCCGAGAAGTCCTGGTTGGCATGGGCAAGTGCGCCGCGCACCCCAACCACAATGCCGGCATGCTGCACCAGATGATCGGCAAAGTAGAGTTTGGCGCCCACCACGCCCGCATCGGGACGCTGCAGATAACCCATCATCTCTTCGATAAAGTCGGGGCTTATGACCTCGGTATCGTTGTTGAGCAGCAGCAGATAGTCGCCCTTGGCATGCTCCACGCCAAAGTTAATGATCTGGGAGTAATTGAACTCGCCCGGCCAGTACACAACGCGCGCGCTACCTTTGCCCTCAGATGCCGCGACCACGCGCTCCGGCAGGGTTTCGTAATACGCAAACGTCTCCGGGGCTTCGCTGTTGTTCTCCACCAAGACGATCTCGTAGTTGGCATACGTGGCCTTCTGGGCGATCGACATCGCACAAGCATCGAGCGTCTCAACATGGTCCTTGGTGGGAATCACAATGCTCACCAGTGGCGCAGGCTCCGGCAGCGCATAGCGCATGCGGTAGACAAACGGCGTCTCGGTCTCCTCGACCGTTCCGTGAACGCCCAGCGAGTCAAAGTGGCGCTGCAGAGCCAGGCGCCCAGCCTCGATGGCATACGGTTTGCTGTCGGCGGATCCGTCGGCGGTCGATCCCGGATGAACGCGCCAGTGATACAGCACGTGCGCAACATGCTCAAACCGCGCGTCCGCCGAAAGGCAGCGAAGCGTCAGGTCGTAGTCCTGGGCACCCGCAACGTCTTCTGGGGACGTGCCGATACGATCGATAAGCGTCTTCTCCACCATCAGGAAATGCGTCACGCAGTTATGGCTATAGAGCAGGTCGACGTTGAGTTTGGTCTTAAAGACCGGCTGGCCCCACTCCCCCGTTTTCTGGAACATGTCCTCGTCGCAGAACAGGACCTGGGGGCGCTCGCCCTCGGCCGCCTTATTCAGCGCGGAAACATACTGGAATAACGCGTCCGGCTCCAGAATGTCATCGTGGTCCAAGAACGCGATGTAGTCGCCCGTCGCTTGCTCGATACCTGCGTTGGTGTTGACCACAATGCCGCCGTTGCCGGGAAGCTCGATGCGACGGATGCGCTCGTCATTGGCGGCAGCCGCAAGATTGGCCACCGCATCCCATTCGGGCGAGGCGTCCATAAGCAACAATTCCCAGTTGTCATAGCTCTGGGCTAGCACCGAGTCCAGCAGCTCGCGCAGGTAGACCCGATCAGTCTTATAGCACGGCACCACAATGCTCACGAGTGGTCTATAGGCAAAAGCCACCGAAGCGACACGCTGGCACGCTAAATCGCCCGGCTTTGCGCGATGTCGCTCAAACCAACGTCGATAAGCTGCGTCGTCTGCACGCGCGTCCTTCATGCGGTTCCAGCTGTCGTCGACCATGCCGTTGTACAGGCGACCATCCATAGCGCAAAAACCACTCTGAATCTGCTCCGTGGGATCGCTCGCAATCGCGACAAAATCTCGTATAACCTGAGGCATCTCAACGCTCAGATACGTTTTATTGACGTGGCATCCGTTCTGCTGCGGCACATCGACCTGCGATTCAAACACATGCACGGTAGCATCGATGGCATTCATATGCGTATCGAAGATCTGGAGCTCAGGCGCGCACTGGGGGTCTCCCGCCCACTTGACCTCAAAGCGCCACACCGCGCCGTCGTCTGCCGGCAAATAGCGAATGGCATCGATCTCGTAGCGACCGCAGCATTCGCCACGCTGCGCATCGCGGATAAGCGCACACAGCGCAGGCTTTGCTTTGTAGTTAATCTTGGATTCCAGCTTGGCCACGCGGCTATCGAGGCGAATGGAGCCCAACCTTTTGCCACCGGATGCAAAAACGACATCCATCGACGAGCCATCCAAAAACGGAAGCACCAAGACGGCGAGCTCGCGCTCGTAATCGGAAACGGAAGGACAAAGCGCCAGCACACGGCCATGATCGACCGGGAGCACCAGCGACGGCACACAAGAACCGCTCGTTGTCGCGTGGGCAAACGCTTGAGAACCCTCCCGCTCAATAAGCGCGGCGACATCCTGACCGGCAAAACGAAGCAGCACAAACAAACGGCCCTGACTGCGGCAAAGTGCCAAACGCTTGATACTCATCTACACTTCTCGCTTTCCCAGGGCGTTCGCTGCCATGCGTTTGCAGGCACCCAGGCGCCCAAACCTCAAGACGTCGTAATCGAACATGAGCTTTTTGCACGCACGGGCATTGGGGGCCTTGCTGGTAAGCGCCGCACGCACCATAGCAGCAACAGAAGGAGCGCATTGTGCGAGCGCAGCATCGCTGCCCACGGCAGAACCGGCAAGCGCCGTGGCAACAGCAGCAAACACCTTGCCGCAGTCCGAACCCAGCAACCTGAGCGCATCGTACAGCACCAGATCACATAGGA
>CATZIG010000132.1 GCA_958419975.1 uncultured Collinsella sp. | reverse complement strand
GTGGTTCGAGCTCGGGTGGTGGATCGTATGCGCCCGGAACTCCGCAGCAGAATGCCGGCTCGGGCAAGCAGCAGGCCGTCGTCAACGCGTGCTACTCCACGCCTTCTCCGGGTCAGAACTGGTGCGCGGCGTGGGTTACCAATGTCTTCCGTAACGCCGGCGTTGGCTACTTTGGCGGTAACGCGTGCGATATGTTTAACGCCTGGTGCTATAGCTCCGACCGCTCGGCGCTGCAGGTGGGCATGATTGTTGCCGACTCATCGCATAGCGGCACCGGCATACCGGGCCTGATCTATGGCCACGTGGGCATCTACGTTGGCGGCGGCATCGTTATGAGTAACGAGGGCGCCATCACGTCGAGGTCGCTTGACTCGTTCATTGGGTTCTACGGCACTGGCTCTGGCGTGCGTTGGGGCTGGCTCGGCGGTATTGCGCTGTCGTAACTGCGGCTTGAAGCTGGTTGGTCCGGGACTGCGGGCGAGGCATAAGGTTGCCTGCTCTACAGTCCTGCGCAAGACGAAGGCCACATTAAGTGGCCTTCTTTGCGTGCGGAACTCGCGACCAACCTTATGCCTCGCCCGCAGTCCCGGACCTTCCGGGTTCAAAGCGCGATACACCGGACTGGTTGTCTGATATAAAGATGGCGAAGGCCCCTTTCGGGGCCTTCTTTTTAAATAAAATTATCGACTCCGTGGACTTCGGTTTTGGAATTTGGAGCCGACGGCTCATCAAAGTGGAAAATGAAATATAACCTAGCTGCAATAATCGCCTTGTTGCGAACTCGAACTGATCATGTAGATCTAAAATAGTCGCAATATACAATTGTCGTGTGGTGCGTTGGGTCGGAGCTGCTGCGGGTCCTAGATGGATTGCGGTCTTGCGCCCCGATGTTCAAACAGGTTTCTCTCTAGACGGGAAGTTGCTCATGGACACCATATATGACGGAGACGACTGGGTCGATCATTATAGTTGGCGACTAGTCGGCTCGGATGACAATGGGGATGTGGTGTTTGATGGACTATGTCCAAAGCATCTCCATCCTTTTGTCTCGTCGTTAATTGAGAGTTCCGCTCGTGTTGCCCCCTACAGCTCGGCGTCGCTTCATGATACGGACGTTTTGAAGACCATAAAGGAATCAATTGACGAGGGCACGATGAGTAGCTTGCTGTTTTCTCGCCTTGTGGGGCTAGATGAGATTGGCTCGAAACGACTGCTTGCGGGCGAAAAGGTGGAACTCACTTATCGGTCGATGATTTCAATCCTGCGGATGGCCGATGTTCTTCGCAAATAAATGAAAACGGGACAAGTGAGCTACATCACTTGTCCCGTTATGAATTAAAGTGGACCGCGGCGAGCGGGCTATAAAAATTCGCCGACTCGGTGGACTTCGGGTTCTAGGTCTACGTCGAACTGCTCTTTGACTTTGGCTTGGATGTCGCGGATGAGTTCGTCGACGTCGGCGGCGGTGGCGTGGTCGGCGTTGACGATGAAGCCGCAGTGTTTTTCGCTCACCTGCGCGCCGCCGACAGCATGGCCGCGCAGGCCGGCATCCATGATGAGCTTGCCGGCAAAGTAGCCCTCGGGGCGCTTGAAGGTGGAGCCGGCGCTCGGCATGTCGAGCGGCTGCTTGTCCTCGCGGCGCTGGCGGTAGTCGTCCATGTCGGCCTTGATCATCGCGGCGTTGCCCGGGGCGAGATTGAAGGTGGCCGAAAGCACGGTAAAGCCGTCGTCGGCGATGCGGCTCTTGCGATAGCCCAGGTTAAGCTCGTCGACATCGAACTCAATGATATTGCCGCTGCCGCGGGTGCCGTCGTCGAGCGCGCGGGCGGGCTTATAGACGCGCACGGACTCCAAAACATCGGCCATGCAGGCGCCGTAGGCACCGGCGTTCATATAGCAGGCGCCGCCGACCGAGCCGGGGATGCCCGAGAGGGGCTCCATGCCGGTGAGGCAGGCTTCGGCGGCAGCCGCGGCGACATCGGAAAGCAAGGCGCCGGCTGCTGCCGTAACATGCGTGCCGTCGACGGTGATGTTAGAGAGGCCTTCGCCCAGTGCCACGACGACACCGCGGATACCCTTGTCACCGACGAGCAGGTCGGAGCCGTTGCCCACGATGGTGAGCGGCAGATCGCAGCGATAGCAGGTATCGAGCGTGGCGACGAGGCCCTGCTCGGTGTCGGGCGTGACAAAGACATCGGCCGGGCCGCCGATCTTAAACGTGGTGTGCTCGCGCATGGGCTCGCTCATGAGCACGTTGTCCTCGCCGGCAACGCCAGCGAGCGCGCAGAGCAGGTCCTCGTTAAAAAAGTCGTTCTCGTGCATACGAATATCCGCCTTATGGTGGTCGTTTTCATCAATCGAATGCAATATACCCCACCCGGATGGATTTGGTGCAAAGTAACCTGACCCCAATGCATTACATGGTGCAAAGGGGTCAGGTTACTTTGCGCCAATCGCGGCGATAAAACAGCCGTCTACCGGATTGGTAAAGTGTTTATCATCAAGGTAGAGGGACGGTCGCTATACTTTCAAGAGATTGCGCGAATACTCGGAAGGAGCGAGATGGGCAACAAAGTTACTCTCAAGCAGATTGCCCAGGAGGTGGGGCTTTCCCCTTCGTCGGTCTCGCTTGTCCTTAACAACCGGCCTTGTCGCATCTCGGAAGAAAACCGCAAGCTCATCAAGGAGGTTGCGGCGCGCAACCACTATGTTCCTAACCAGATCGCGCGCAGCCTGGTCATGCGCGAGTCGCGCACACTGGGCCTTATCGTTCCCAATATCGAGAGCCGCTTTTTTGCCTCGCTCGCCGGCAGCCTGGAAAAGCGCTGCCGCGAGGACGGCTACGCGCTCTTTATTACCAGCTCGGGTGGAAGCGCCGAGGACGATTTGGAGCTCCTGCGCCAGCTGGTGACGCGCGGCGTCGATGGTGTGTTCTTGGTCGTGGGCGACGAGTTCTCGGACGACCGCGCTTTGCGCGAAGAAGTCAGCCATCTCCCCATTCCGGCCGTGATGGTCGACCGTGCCATTGAGGGACTCGAGTGCGACAAGGTGATGTTCGACCACGAGATGGGCGGCTATATGGCCACCCGCTATCTAATCGAGCAGGGCCACCGTCGCATTGCCTGCTTGGTTAATGCACGCCGTTCCAATACGGGTCGTAAACGTCTTGCCGGCTACGAGCGTGCACTGCGCGAGGTTGGCCTGCCTATTGACGCGCGTTTGGAGTTTGAGAGCGAGTACTACATTCCGAGCGCCTACGAGGCCTCGGAGGCGGTGCTCGCAACTGACGCCACCGCCGTGTTCGCAAGTTCGGATAACATTGCGCTGGGTCTGCTCAAGCGCCTGCACGAGATGGGGAAGAGCATCCCAGGCGATATCTCGGTCGTAAGCTATGACAACTCGGCGGCCGATGTTCTCTTTGAGCCGGCGCTGACCGCGATTGAGCAGGATCCTGGTGTCCTCGCGGAGCATGCTTTTGGCTGCATGTCCAAGCGTCTTGCCGGTAGGGGCGGTAGACGTGCCGAAGAGGTCGTTCTGGAGCCGGCGCTTATCGTTAAGGATAGCGTTCTCGAGCTTACTAAACACAACTAAACGCGTTTATCAATTTACAGAGACTGAATGTGGAGCACCTGTGACAGACAATGCCGCAGGTGAATGTCTGCTTTTGTCTGTCCATATGGCAAATCAGCATGCTAAAACGTTTTTTCACTATGATAAAACGTTTTAGCAAATATACTAGTCCCAACGAAAGGTTGCCGTATCGGAAGGCGACCGCGCAGCGAAGGGACATAAACAATGGCTAAAACACTGGGGACGCCGTGGCAAAAGCTGGGCCACGAGGTGCCGGCTTCCGAGCTCGAGGGCGTCGACCTGTATTGGCGCGCATCGAACTATCTGTCCGTCGGTCAGATCTACCTTCGCTCCAACCCGTTGATGCGCAGCGACTTTGTCGACGAGAAAACCGGTGAGGTGCGCGACTTTGGTCGCCCGGACGTTAAGCACCGCCTGGTCGGTCACTGGGGCACCACGCCCGGCATCAACTTCCTGTTCGGACACGTCAACCGTCTCATCGCTGACCACAACCAGAATGCCATCTTCCTGATGGGCCCGGGCCACGGTGGCCCCGCCGGCACCGCCCAGTCGCTGCTCGATGGCACCTACCGTGAGATCCGCCCCGACATCACCAATGACGAGGCCGGTCTGCAGAAGTTCTTCCGCCAGTTCTCCTATCCCGGCGGCATCCCGAGCCACTTTGCGCCCGAGACGCCCGGTTCCATCCACGAGGGCGGCGAGCTCGGCTACACGCTCAGCCACGCCTACGGCGCCGTCATGGACAACCCGAGCCTGCTGGCCGTGGCCGTGGTGGGCGACGGCGAGTCCGAGACCGGTCCGCTCGCGACCTCTTGGCAGTCCAACAAGCTCGTGAACCCGGCAACCGACGGTATCGTCCTGCCGATCCTGCACCTCAACGGCTATAAGATCGCCAACCCCACCATTCTTGCCCGCGTGTCCGACGAAGAACTCACCAAGTTCTTTGAGGGCATGGGCTATAAGCCGCATTTCTTTGTCGCCGGTTTTGACGACGAGAGCCATGTAAGCATCCACGAGCGTTTCGCTGCCCTGTTTGAGCAGGTCTTCGATGAGATCTGCGACATCAAGGCCACCGCACAGGCCCAGGCCGCCGCAGGCGAGACCGTGGTCCGTCCGGCCTACCCCATGATTGTGTTCCGTACGCCCAAGGGTTGGACCTGCCCCAAGCAGATTGACGGCAAGAAGACCGAGGACTCCTGGCGCGCGCATCAGGTGCCGCTGGCGAGTGCCAAGGACACCCACGAGCACTTCCGCGTGCTGCGCGAGTGGCTGCGCTCCTACAAGCCCGAGGAGCTCTTTACGCCCGAGGGCCAGGTGCGCCCCGAGGTGACGGCTTTTATGCCGACCGGCGAGCTGCGCATTGGCGCCAATCCCAACGCGAACGGCGGTAAGGTGCGCCGCGAGCTCGAGTTACCCGATATTCACGCTCACGAGATTCCCGTCGCCGAGAAGGGCCACGGCTGGGGCTCCACCGAGGCCGCCCGCGTCTTTGGCGAGTACACTGCCGACGTTCTGGCCAAGAACATGAACGACTTCCGCATCTTCGGTCCCGACGAGACCGCGTCTAACCGCCTGCAGGCCGCCTACAAGGTGACCAAGAAGCAGTGGGATGCCGGCTTCTACGAGGACGAGGCCAACGACGAGCTGCTGGCCGGCTCCGGCAAGGTCGTCGAGCAGCTGTCCGAGCACCAGTGCGAGGGCTTCCTCGAGGCTTACGTGCTCACCGGCCGCTCCGGCGTGTGGAGCTCCTACGAGAGCTTTGTCCATGTGGTCGATTCCATGGTCAACCAGCACTGCAAATGGCTCGAGGCCACCAAGCGCGAGATTCCGTGGCGTGCTCCCATTAGCGGTCTCAACATTTTGCTGTCGAGCCACGTGTGGCGCCAGGACCACAACGGCTTCTCGCATCAGGACCCCGGCTTTATCGACCTGCTGCTCAACAAGGCCAACGACACGCATATCGTGAATGCTTACTATCCGGCCGACGCCAACATGGCGCTTGCTGTAGCCGAGCGCGTCTACCAGTCCACCGACTGCGTCAACGCCATCTTCTGTGGCAAGCAGCCCGCCCCCACCTTCCAGACGGTCGACGAGGCCCAGTCCGAGCTCGCCGAGGGTGTCG
>CATZIG010000131.1 GCA_958419975.1 uncultured Collinsella sp. | reverse complement strand
AGTAGTAATCGTTTTGGTTGGTCAGGTTGGAGACGTAGCCCGTGTTGACCACGATGTCGAGCGCGATCTGCTTGACGGCTTCGCTCGACAGGTCCTGGTGCACGTCCTCAAGCCCCTGGACGCCATAGGTAAACAGCGGCTCGGAGCAGGTGTGGGCGAGTGCCAGGCCTAGACCGGCGGTGTGCTCCAAATTACCGGCGCTCGTGGCGTACTCGACCTCGGGCTGCTTAGACAGGGCATCGCCCACGCCGGCCCAGAAGTACTCTGCCGGTGCCTCGGCGATGATCTTGGGGTTGATGAAGATGTGCGCCGGTCGGTTGGGGTACGAATAGCCCTCGAGCGAGCCATCGTCATTGTAGACAACGGCAATGGCGGTCGCGGCAGAGCAATTGGAGCAAATCGTCGGTACGGTAAAGACGATCTTCTTGAGCTCGATGGCTGCCGTCTTGACGGTGTCGAGTGCCTTGCCGCCGCCACATGCGATGAGCACGTCGGCTTCCTGGCAGGCAGGGGAGTTCACGACCTTGGCGATATTGGCACGCGTACTGTTGGTGCCATAGACGCGCGTCTCCAGAACCTCGACATCGGTACCTTCAAGCGCCGCCTCGATGCCCGGCAGCGCTGCGGCCAGTGCCCGCTTGCCACCGATGATCGCGACCTTCTTCGCGCCGTACTCGGCCAGCGCGCCGGGCAGCTCGTCAAAGCAATCCTCGCCAACGGTGTAGTCGCTCATTCCAATCGTGCGCATAGCAACCTTCTTTCGTTCGATAAAGTGCTTTCAGGTATTTTGCTCCAAGAGAAGGTCCACAGCCGCGAGAAATTTCGAACGTATAAAACCAGTGTTGAGGGTTTTTCGCCGGCGCGGAACGTGCTAGCATACTCCGCATAAGCGTTGATGGGGACGAGTAGTCGGCCGTCCGCATGCCACAGAGAGCGGGGAGCGCTGAGAACCCGTGCATGCGACCGATGAATATCACCCCGGAGCTGCGGTCCCAACGGACGTGCCGCGCAGGCACGTCTTAGTAGATATCGCCGAGATGGTCGTCGATACAGGCCAGCCGAGTAACGGATGCGAGCGCGCTAATACGCGGGCGAGGGCATCTAAGCTGGGTGGTTAAACGAAGAGCTTTTGCGGGCGTACAGCTCGTTTTGTGGCGCTTCGTCCCAGCTTGTAGGGACGGGCGCTTTTTTGGTGCCCAACGGGCGTGTGCGCCCATGACATGAAAGGGGTACCGTGGCAAACGAGTACAAGCAGACGATGAATCTGCCCAAGACCGGTTTTCCCATGCGTGCCGGTCTTTCCAAGTCCGAGCCCAAGCGACTCAAGGACTGGCAGGACAACAAGGTCTACGAGCAGGTTCTGAAGAAGAACGAGGGTCACAAGAAGTTCGTGCTGCACGACGGCCCTCCGTACGCCAACGGCCCGATCCACATCGGCCATGCCATGAACAAGATCTCCAAGGACATGATCAACCGCTACTGGATGATGCAGGGCTATGAGGTTCCCTATGTCCCCGGTTGGGACTGCCATGGCCAGCCGATCGAGCACAAGGTCGAGGAGAAGCTCGGCACCGAGAAGTTCAACCAGACCCCCACGGCCAAGATTCGTGAGCTCTGCAACGAGTTCGCTGTCGAGAACATCGAGCTGCAGAAGGCCGGCTTCCGTCGCCTGGGCGTGCTCGGCGACTGGGACAACCCCTACCTGACGCTCTATCACCAGCATGACGCCGCCGACATCGAGGTCTTCAAGGCCATGTTCGACAAGGGCATGATCTATCGCGGCCACAAGCCCGTCCACTGGTGCAAGCACTGCCACACCGCACTCGCCGAGGCCGAGATTGAGTACTCCGACGAGACGAGCCCGTCCATCTTCGTGCGCTTCGAGATGACCTCCAAGCCCGCCGGCCTCGAGAACTTCGACGGCCCGGTTGACTTCATCATCTGGACGACCACGCCGTGGACCATCCCCTCCGACCAGGCAGTTTCCCTCAAGCCCGGCGCCGCCTACGTCGCCGTTGAGCACGACGGCCGCGCCGAGGTCATGCTCGAGGACCTGGCTCCCAAGTGCTGCGAGGAGTTTGGCTGGGAGTACACCCCGGTTATGGTCGACGGCAAGCCCTATGTGGTTCCCGCCGAGACCTTCCACCACATCCACTACAAGCAGCCGATCTTCGACGGTGTCGAGGGCGTGGCGCTGCTGGCCGATTACGTCGGTGTCGACGACGGTACCGGTATTGTCCACAACTCGCCCGGCCACGGTGTTGACGACTACTTTGCCTGCCTCAAGGAGGGCATCACCGACATCTGCATGCCGGTCGATGACGACGGCAAGTTCTACACCGGCGAGGAGTTTGGTACCGGCGGCCCCTTCAGCGGCATGGATACCGATGAGGCCAACCCGCACATCATCGAGTTCCTGCGTGAGCGCGGCACCCTGGTCCTCGAGAAGAAGATCACGCACAGTTATCCGCACTGCTGGCGCTGCAAGCACCCGGTGCTCTTCCGTGCTACCGACCAGTGGTTCGTCTCGATGGACAAGACCGGCTTGCGCGAGCAGGCTGGCAAAGAGGTCCGCGAGAACGTCAAGTGGTATCCGGCCCACGCCGCCAACCGCATCGGCGCCATGGTCGAGCAGCGCCCCGACTGGTGCATCAGCCGCCAGCGCAACTGGGGTGTGCCTATCCCCAGCTACACTTGCGCCGACTGTGGCGAGAAGGTCATGAACGACGCCACGCTCGACGCCGTCATCAAGCTCTTCCACGAGAAGGGTTCCGATGCCTGGTTCACCGACGCTCCTGAGAGCTACCTGGGCGAGGCTTGCGTTTGCCCCAAGTGCGGCGGCCATCACCTCAAGGCCGATAAGGACATCCTTGATGTGTGGTGGGACTCCGGCGTGTCCTGGAAGGCCGTCTGCGAGTATCGCCCCGAGCTTGAGTACCCGGCGGACGTGTACCTCGAGGGCTCCGACCAGCATCGCGGTTGGTTCCAGAGCTCGCTGCTCACCTCGGTGGGCGCCAACGGCCATGCTCCCTACAAGGCGGTCGTCTCGCAGGGCTTCACGCTCGACGGCCAGGGCCGCAAGATGTCCAAGTCGCTCGGCAACGTGATCGACCCCAATAAGGTCTGCGACGAGATGGGCGCCGACATCATCCGCCTGTGGGTTGCCTCCGTCGACACCAGCTCCGACGTGTCGATCGACCACGAGATCCTTGCTCGTACGTCCGATGCCTACCGTCGTTTCCGCAACACGCTGCGCTTCCTGCTCTCCGAGCTCGAGGGTCAGTTTGAGCCCGAGACCGACGGTGTCGCCTTTGCCGACCTGCTGCCGCTCGACAAGCTCATGGTTGCCCGCCTGACCCAGGTCCAGGCCGAAGTCGACGATGCCTACGCCAGCTACGAGTTCCCGCGCGCCTACCGTGCGCTCTACGACTTCGTGGTTACCGAGCTTTCCAACGTGTACCTCGATGCCCTGAAGGATCGTCTGTACTGCGACAAACCCGGCTCGCTCGAGCGCCGCAGCGCCCAGACCGTGCTGGCCGAGCTCTTCTCGATGCTCATGCGCGACCTGCAGCCGATCCTGTCCTACACGGTCGACGAGGCCATGGCCTATGCGCCCGCCGGCTGCGTCGATCACCAGAAGTACGCCGCGCTGCTCGATTGGTACAAGTCGCCCATCACGGTTGACGAGGCCAATGAGTTTGAGGGTGTGCTCGAGGCTTCACTCGAGCTCCGTAGCGCCGTGACTAAGGCCCTTGAGGATGCCCGCTCCGCCGGCACCTTCACTAAGAGCCAGCAGGTCCGCGTCAAGGCGGTCGTTCCCGCCGAGATGTACGCGCTGCTGACTGGCGACAAGGCCGTCGACCTGGCCGAGTTCTACATCGTCTCCGATGTTGAGCTGACCCAGGGCGAGGAGCTCTCCGTTGCCATCGAGGCTGCCGAGGGCGAGTGCTGCGACCGTTGCTGGAACTACCGCACTACCGTCGGCGAGTACAACGGCCACGCGCATATCTGCAAGCGCTGTGCAGAGGCCCTTTAAGGCACGGTAACTCGGCATTTTAGCTATAGGGAGAATTTGGGCGCCTTCGGCCCATTTGCTCCGCTGAATAAAAGCGGCATTCTGTTTTTCGGAATGCCGCTTTCGTTTTTAGCTGGTTATTTCGCTTGCGTTGGTGGATATGTCGTGCGTTCTGCTTATGGCAATATAAGATGGATTATTGCGTAAACGGAATTTGATTATCTGAGGGTAGGGGATTGATTTGGGTCGTGCTGGGGATATGACGCCGCCTTTGCGTTGGCGGTTGGGTGTTGCTGGTGGGGTAGCGCTCGTTGTGCTGCTTGTCGACCAGCTGACCAAGCTTGCGGTTCGTGCCGTGGGCGATGCTCTGCATGTGACTGTTATCCCCGGTGTCATCGACTTTATGTTTGTCCGCAATATCGGCGCTGCCTTTAGTATGGGTGAGGGGCATGGCATCGCGTTTGCCGTGCTGGCGTTGGCGGTCATTATCGCTATTGCCGTGTACCTCGTTCGTGCACCCCAGCTCGCCCATCTTGAGGTTGTGGGCATGGCGATGGTTGCGGGCGGTGCTATCGGCAACGCTATCGATCGTTTGGCCTTTGGCTTCGTGACCGATTTTATTGCCACCACCTTCATCGACTTTCCCGTCTTCAATGTGGCCGATATCGGCATTACCTTGGGCGTCGTGCTCGCCCTCTTCGGCTACATGTTCTTGAGTCCTGCGGCCCGTGAGGTCGATGCGACCGCCGAGCTTAACGCCCGTGACGAGGCTCGCGCTAAGCGCAAGGCCCAGCAACGCGGGGAGCGTGCCCGCAAGATTCGCGAAAGGAACGAGCGCTAATGGCCGACATTCATATCCTTGTTGCCGACGATGCCGCTGGTCAGCGTCTTGACGCCTATCTGGGAGCCAATGACGGCTGTCCTACGCGCTCTGCCTGCGCGCATCTGATTGAGGGCGGTGCCGTATGTGTCAATGGTGAGACCTGCCTGTCCAAAAAGTACGCCGTGCGAGCCGGCGACCGTATTTCGGTCGACCTCCCCGAGCCGCACGACCCGACCGACGTGATTCCCGAGGCCATTCCCCTCGATATCCGCTATGAGGACGACTACCTTATCGTGCTCTCCAAGCAGCGCGGCCTGGTGTGCCATCCTGCGCATGGCCATGAGAGCGGTACGCTCGCGAATGCCCTGGTTTATCACTGCGGTATCGATCATCTGGGCACCGTGCAGGGCGAGGACCGCCCCGGTATTGTGCATCGCCTGGATCGCGATACCTCGGGTCTCATGCTTGCGGCAAAGGACGACGACACCCAGCGCGCGCTCCAAAATCTCATCCGCACGCGTACGCTCGACCGTCGCTATATCACACTTGTTCACGGGCACATCGCCATGGACGAGGGCACCATCAACACCGGCATTGCCCGATCGACGCGCGACCGTGTCAAGATGGCGGTTTCGGACGATCCTTTCGCGCGCCAGGCCATTACGACCTTTAAGGTCCTCGAGCGCTTTGATTCCACGCGATTTGACGACGGCTATACGCTCGTCGAGTGCCACCTGTTTACGGGCCGTACGCATCAGATTCGCGTACACATGCGTCATATCAACCACGCCTGCGTGGGCGATCCACTCTACGGCAAGTGCGATGCACGCGCCGATCAGGGTCTGACCAGGCAATTCCTTCATTCCTGGCGCGTCGC
>CATZIG010000130.1 GCA_958419975.1 uncultured Collinsella sp. | reverse complement strand
TGCCAAAGGCGTTGAGGTCCTGCGGGAGCACCTGGCGCAGCAGATCGTTCTCGTCGACCGAGGTGGGGCCGGCGATCTCGGAGTTAAAGCCCACGCCCTTGTTGCCCACGCGATCGGCGATGATCTTGTCCAGACCCACAAAGGCACCACCGCAGATGAACAGGATGTTGGTCGTGTCGATCTGCAGCAGCTCCTGCTGGGGATGCTTGCGGCCGCCGGTGGGCGGAACGCTTGCCACCGTGCCCTCAAGAATCTTAAGCAGCGCCTGCTGAACGCCCTCGCCCGAAACGTCGCGGGTAATAGAAAGGTTCTCGGCCTTGCGGGCGATCTTATCGATCTCGTCCACGTAGATAATGCCAACCTGCGCGCGCTCAATATCGCCATCGGCAGCGTTGATGAGCTTGAGCAGGATGTTCTCAACATCCTCGCCCACGTAACCGGCCTCGGTGAGTGCGGTGGCATCGGCGATGGCAAACGGCACCTCGAGGATGCGCGCGAGCGTCTGGGCCAACAGGGTCTTGCCGGTACCAGTGGGACCGAGCAGCAAGATGTTGGACTTGGCGAGCTCCACCTCGTCCATATCGTTGTCGAACTGCGAGCCCATGCCGCCGTCAAAAGCGGACACCGCAGCGCCGCCCTCGATCACGCGGCGATAGTGGTTGTACACGGCAACCGACATAGCGCGCTTGGCGTCCTCCTGACCCATGACATAGGCCGAAAGCTCGTCATAGATCTCGTGCGGCGTCGGCACGTGCGTGATGACCTGGCGGTCGTCCTCGAGCTCAAAGCCCTCGGTCTCGGGGTCCACGGCGGGCTGCCCAGCAGCCTGGCCGTGGTCGTTGAGGAAGCCTGGCAGCTTGCCGTTGCGGGCAGCGTCCATAAAGTCCGAAGCCAGCGACTCCTCCAGAATCTCGGAGCAAGCGGCGACGCACTCGTCACAGATAAAGATGTTGGTCGGGCCCTTTACGAGGCGACGGACCTGGCCCTGCTCTTTTCCGCAGAAGGAGCAGCGGATAGGGTTGCCGTTCTCGTCAAAGTTGTCCTGCATGTTTCCTGCCATCCTAGGCATCCTTCGCGGCGAGATCGCGCGAGGTGACGATACGGTCAATCAAGCCGTAGTCGAGGGCCTCGGCAGCGGTCAGGTAGTTGTCGCGCTCGGTATCGGCCTGGACCTTCTCGATGGGCTGGCCCGAGGCGTCGGACAGGATCTGGTTGAGCTCGCGACGGGTCTTCTTGATCTCCTCGGCAACGATCTCAATCTCGGTCTGCTGACCCTGGGCACCGCCGCTGGGCTGGTGAATCATGACCTTGGAGTGCGGCAGGCAGAAGCGCTTGCCCTTGGCGCCGGCCGAAAGCAGCACAGCGGCCATAGACGCGGCCATGCCGACGCAAATGGTGGAGACCTGCGGCTTAATGAAGTTCATGGTGTCAAGAATCGCCAGGCCGGAGTAGACCTCGCCACCGGGCGAATTGATGTAGAGCGAGATATCCTTCTCGGCATCCTGGCTCTCAAGATGCAGCAGCTGGGCAACGACCAGGTTGGCGCTGACGGAGTTGATCTCCTCGCCCAAGAAGATGATGCGGTCGTTGAGCAGGCGCGAATAGATATCGTAGCTGCGCTCGCCGCGCGGCGTCTGCTCGATAACGTATGGCACGAGGGCGGAATCGAACTTAGCGATCATACGCATCTCCATTTCTCTCTTGCGGACCAAATTGGTTCTAGATAAACGTACGGTGCCCGCATGCTATGCATTGGCTGGCACCGTACGAAGCAACCGGATAACCGGTGTATAACTTTACCCCATCACGGGCGCACGCATGCGCTCGCGGGCAAGGTGGCGAGAATTACTCGGCGTCCTTGGCGGTCTCGTCGACCTCGGTCACCTTGGCGTTCTCGACCAGGTGGTCGACGGCCTTGGAGCGACGGATGGACTCGCGGACGGCAGGCATGCGGCCATCGGCAATGAACTCGGCCTTGGAAGCCTCGACGTCCTTGACGCCGGCCTTCTCGAACTCGGCGTTGATGTCGTCCTCGGTAACCTCAATCTTGAGCTCACGGGCGAGGGCGTCCAGAGCCAGGGACTCACGGGCAACGTCGTTGGCCTGCTTGTGCAGGTCGCCGATGAACTGCTCCATGGTCAGACCGGAAGCGGGCAGCCAGGTGTCCAGAGTCATGCCGCGGGCAGCGAGATTGGACAGGAAGTTCTGGCCAAGCTCCTCAAAGACGGACTGCTCGTAGTCGGCGTCCATCTCGTCGAGCTGCAGACGCTCGGCGAGAGCGGAGACGCAACGGTTCTCCTTCTCGGCCGGCAGGCGGGAAGCCTTGTCCTGCTCGATCTCGATCTTGATGGCGTCGCGCATAGCGTCGATGCTGTCGAAGCCAAAGTCGGACTTGACGAGCTCGTCGGTGAGCTCGGGGGTGTTGCGGACCTTGATGCCCTTGACGGTGACCTCGACGGTGTGGGTCTCGGCCTCCTCGCCCTCCTCGACCTCGTCGGTCCAGGTGACGGTCTTGACGTCGTCAACGTTAGCGCCGATCAGGGCCTCGTTGAACTCCTTGGGGTTGCTGTCGCTACCGGCGATGAGCATACGGCCCTCGGCGGCAAAGTTGTCGGCGTTCTCGACGGCCTTGAGGTCGACAGTGACGTAATCCTCGGCCTCGACGGCGCGACCCTCGACGTCCTCGAAGGTGGCACGGTAGTTGAGGAGCATCTCGACCTGGTTGTTAATCTCAGACTCGGTGACCTCCGCAGGGGGCATCTCGATCTCGACAGCGTCGAAGGAGGAGAGTTCAGCGGCGGGACGCAGGGAGAACTCGACGGTGTAGGTGTAGTCCTCGTGATCCTTGGCGAGGTCGAGCTCCTTGTAGTCACCGTTCTTGGTGGGGACGATGTCCAGCTCGTTGAGGACGGCGGGCTCGTTGGCGGCGATCAGGTCGTTGGTGGCCTGAGCGAGGGTAGCCTCGGCGCCAAGAGCGGAGTCGATGACCGGACGGGGGGCCTTGCCGGCACGGAAGCCCGGGAAGCGGTACTTCTTGGCGGTGTCCTTGTAGGCCTTCTTGATCGCGGCGTCGACGTCGGCGGCCGGGATGGTGACCGTAGCGGTGAGCTTGGCGTCCTTGACGTCAGAAGCGGTGATGTTCAACACGTTCCTCCTCATACTGCCCAGCTTATCTGAGGTGCTGGTACCTATATGCAACAAAGTGTCGCGACGGCCAGGGCCGACGCAGGTGCGATGGTGCGGGCGAAAGGACTCGAACCTTCACGGGAATCCCACCAGAACCTAAATCTGGCGCGTCTACCAATTCCGCCACGCCCGCATGAGCGCACAGACTAGGAATGATAGCAGATACGAACGGCAAGCGCACGCGCACCTTTTACAGGCTCACGACCTCACCACGAGTGCAAAAGGCGGGGCGAGTTGTCCCGCCCCGCCAATTACGACTTGTTCGCTGACCCGCTACTCCCCCAGCAGGGCCTTCTCGGGCGTGATCGGCAGCGAGCGAACCTGGTGGCCGGTGGCGTGCGCCACGGCCGAGGCGACGGCGGCGAGCGGCGTGTTGATGACGACCTCGCCGATCGACTTGGCACCAAACGGACCCGTCGGCTCGTAGCTCGGCTCAAAGGCCACGCGAATGCTGCCGATATCCAGGCGCGTGGGCAGCTTGTAGCTCATAAAGTTGCCGGTGCGCAGGCGACCGCGGTCGTCGTGCTCGACGATCTCGTAGAGCGCGTGGCCGATACCCTGGGCAATGCCGCCCTCGGCCTGGACGCGCGCGAGTGCCTCGTTGATCACGGTGCCGCAGTCCACAGCCGCCGCGTAGTCCACCACGGTCACCTTGCCGGTGGCCTTATCGACCTCGACCTCGGCAATGCCGGCCATAAACGGCGGAGGCGAAACGGGCAGGCAGGCAGAGGCATGCGAGGTGAGCGCGTCACCGCCCGCGATGTTCTTGACGCACAGGTTGGCAAAGTCGCGCAGCGTGAGGTAGCGGTTCTGCTCGCGCGCGGCACGCTCGTCGGACAGGCGCACGTACTGGCCATCGAAGACCACGTCGGCAGCGTCCACGTCCCACATCTGGGCAGCCTTGGCGCAGATCTTCTCGCGCAGCTCCGTCGCGGCGTTCTTGGCTGCCAGACCCGTCACGTACGTGCCCGAGCTCGCGTACGAGCCGGCATCGAACGGCGACACGTCGGTGTCCACGCCGCGCACCACGATCAGCGAGCTCTCCACGCCCAGCTCCTCGGCGGCAATCTGCGCCAGAATCGTATCGACGCCCATGCCGTTATCGGTGGCACCGGTACCGATGGTAATGAAGCCGTCCTCTTCCAGGCGCATGTCGATGCCGGCGATGTCCACGTTGGAAATGCCCGAGCCCTGCATGGTGAGCGCACAGCCCAGGGCGCGCACGCGGTCGCCCAGGTCGACGGCTAGCGGCTTGTCGCGCCAACCGATCATGTCCATCGCGCGCAGCAGGCAGCGGTCGAGCGCGCAGGCGTTGAGCTTCTCGTTGTAGTACTGCGGCATAATCTCGCCCTCGCGCACGATGTTCTTAAGGCGCAGGTCGGCGGGATCCATGTGCAGCATGTCGGCAAGCTCGTTGACGGCGCTCTCAACGGCAAACTGGCCCTGGGTGGCACCGTAGCCGCGATACGCACCGCCGCGGTTGGTATTGGTGTAGACGGCGTCCCAGCTAAAGCGGCTCGCCTTCACATGGTTGTAGATGGGCAGGCTCTTGTGGCCCGAAAGGCCGATCGTCGTGGTGGCGTGCTCGCCGTACGCGCCGGCGTTGGACAGTGTATGTAGATCGATGGCCGTGATGGTGCCGTCGTTCATGGCGCCCAGCTTGACGGTCATCTGCATCTGGTGGCGCGAATTGCCCGCGGTGATGGTCTCCTCGCGGGTGTAGCAGCAGTAGCTCGGACGGCCGGTCTGCTGCGTCACAAACGCAACGAAGATCTCGCAGCAGCCCGTCTGCTTGGAGCCAAAGCCGCCGCCGATGCGCGGCTTAATGACCTGCACCTGCGACTGCGGGATATCGAGCGACTGCGCGACCATGCGGCGCACGTGGAAGGGCACCTGCGTGGAGGTGGTCACCGAGATTCGCCCGAACGCGTCGGTCGTCGCGAAGGCGCGGAAGGTCTCCATGGGCGCGGTCTGCGTGGCCTGGCTGGTGTAGGTGCGCTCAAAGACGATATCGCTCTGGGCGAAGGCCTCGTCAAGGTCGCCAAGGTCGCTCGTGCCGCTGCACACCAGGTTGCGAGCAACGTCGCCGCCCTGCGGGAACATAAAGGTCACGTCGCCCTCGGGGTGGACCACGATGTCGTTATCGAGCGCCTGGGTAAAGTCGAGCAGCGGCTCGAGCACCTCATAGTCGACCTTGATGAGCTTGAGCGCCTTGTCGGCAGCCTCCTCGGTCTCGGCGGCGACGATCGCCACCTCCTCGTTTTGGTAACGGACGAGGTTCTCGAGAATCAGGCGGTCGTAGGGACTCGGCTGCGGATAGCTCTGGCCGGCAATGGTAAAGCGCCGCTGGGGCACGTCCTCGTAGGTGTAGACGCCCACCACGCCGGGCACCTTCAGGGCGCGCGACGTATCGATGGAGCGGATCTTGGCGCGGGCATAGGGGCTGCGCTTGAGCTTGACGATCAGGGCGCCGGCGGGCACCAGGTCGCCCGTGTAGACGGGACGACCCTCGAGCAGGGCCTTCGAGTCCTTCTTGGGCTGCTTGTGGGTGATCTGCTTG
>CATZIG010000129.1 GCA_958419975.1 uncultured Collinsella sp. | reverse complement strand
CCAGGGCGTCCAGCAACGGGACACCCGAAAGATCGCAAAACGAGCGCGCGATTGCTTCCATATGGTCGAATCCACGCCGCCGAAACGCCGCCGCAGTCGCGGGCACAAACACCACCGCGTCCGCACCGGACAACACACCGCCGTAGCGATCGGATGCTGCCACCTGGGCATGCAAGGCAGTGTCGTAGAGCAACTCCGCCAGATACGGTGCCAGACGGCGCTCGCCCGCATCCTTGTACGCCTTGATGATGCGCGGCAGCGGATGTGCATAGACGGCACACGCCAGGCAGCGATCGAGCGCCTCGGCCATTGCCGAAGACGTGCCCTCGACCGAGCACTCGGTACACAGCAAATCCCCAAACGGGGCGCCGCATCGGATGCAACTATGACACGGATCGATGAGCGCGAGCGATGCCAGACAATCCTGGCAGATCAGCGCACCGGAACGCTCGCAGCCAGCGCATCGCGTGGGCGACAACGCCTCGAGCGCCTCATACGTCGCGCGCTCGGCAAGCGGTAGCAATTCGTCCGCAAACGGTAGGACGCCTGCGCCCTGCAAGCGAGTCAATACGTTCAGATGTCTCTTCATGACACAACCCTCCCTACGCGAAGGCGAAGGGAGGGTTGTCGGTGTAGAGCCATGATACCCAGAGGTGCTGGGGTCAGGCGGGTTACATCCGCTTACGGACGTTATTCGCCGGCAGGCGGTTGCGGTACGGACGAGGTGCGGGTCGAGCCTTCGCCACCGTCCTGGCGCGGCTTGCGGGAGCGACGGCGACGGCGACGCTTTTGACCCTGGTCGGTCGAGCCCTCGCCGCCGCGATCCTCACGCGGTTCGCACTCGTCGCGAGCGCCGCCGTGCGAAGCCTTGGCGGCAGCTCCTCCGCCATCGCCGGGGCGACGGCGCGTGACCTTGACTTCGCCATCCGAAACCTGATCGGCCACAGAAGGAACCGAGGGCTTCTGCTGCGTGCCCGAGGAATGGCGACGACGCGGACGTGACGCGCGCTCCTCCTCGCCACGCGGCTTGCCAGCCTTGTCGGCAGGCGCGTCGGAACCCGAGCCACCCTTGGGAGCGGCACCGGCCTCGCGAGCGGCTGCGGCGCGGAAGGCGTCCTCGCGCTCCTCGCTCGACAGGTGACGGCGACGACGGCGCGTGGGGTTCATGCCATCGCCGCAGTTTTGCTGCTGGGGCTGCTGAGCCTCGCGCTCGCGGGAAGCGTTCTTACCCGCGGCCTCGCCATTGTCGACGGACGCCGCGCGCTTGCGGCGGCGACGGCCACCAGCTGCCTCCTCGGCCTCGGGTGCCTCGGCCTTGCCGCGGCCCTTTCCACGGCCACGGCCCTCGCCCTGGCCCTGAGCGGTGCGAGCATCGGATTCGGCATCGCGACGACGGCGCTTGGGCATCGATGTGCCGGCCAGACGATCGGCACTCGACAGGCCATCGCCCACGTCAACGCCGTTCTCGCGATCGAGTTCCATGAGCGCCAGGCGCATCTCGGGCGACTCGATGCGCTCGAGCACATCGCGCGTCACACAGTCGGGGCGGCAGTTGCAGCCCTGTTCGGCGGCCTTCTTTTTGCAGCCCTCCGAGCACGTCATATCGGCCAGGTTGACCTTAAAGACCTTGCCGTTCTCCAGGCGCAGCACCAGCTGCTCACGCGGCGTGTCATATTCCTGAATACGCGCCTTGCCAAGCGGCGTATCGATGAGCGTCTTCTTTTTGGGCGCGCGGCTCTTAAAGTCCTTGTACGCCTCGAACTCATAGCGCAGGCAGCACATCAGGCGGCCGCAAACGCCGCTGATCTTGGACGAGTTGAGCGGCAGGTCCTGCTCTTTTGCCATGCGAATCGAGACGGGCTCAAACTGTCCGCCAAAGCGCGTGCAGCAGAGCTCCTGTCCGCACTGGGCATAGCCGCCCACCAGGCGGGTCTCGTCGCGCACGCCAATCTGGCGCATGTCGACGCGAATGTGCAGCGTCGAGGACAGGTCCTTGACGAGCTGACGAAAATCGACGCGCTCCTCGGCCGCAAAGTAGAACACGGCCTTCTCGCCGCCAAACAGGTACTCGACGCCGACCGGCTTCATCTCGAGGTCGAGCTCTTTGACCAGACGGCGGAAATCGACCATCGCCTCGTCGCCCTGGATGGCCAGGTCGTCGGCAAGCTGCAGGTCGATGTCGCTCGCCACGCGCAGCACGGGCTTGAGCGGCTGGCCGATCTCATTTTGCGGCACCTCGAAGGGATCGGCCGTGACCAGGCCGATCTCGGTCCCGCGCTCGGTGGAGCAAATGGCATAATCGGCCTCGAGGATATCCAGATCCTGCGGGTCAAACCACAGGTCGCGCGAGGCGTAGGTAAACTTAACGGGTACGACTAACGGCATTTCAGTGCCTTCCTGATATCGAACAGCATGACCTCGATGGCCAGCTGGGGAGTAACGTTTCTGGCGATGTTGCGCTCGGCGGTCGCGACCGCCTCGAGCGCCCGGGTGGCACCCGCAGCATTCGTCGCGGCGGCAAGCCGCCCGATCGTGTCGCGCACGTCTTCGTTCACGACGTCGGCCGCCTCGTCCTGAAGCGTCAGCAGCACGTCGCGCATGAGCGTCCGCGCGCTCGCCAGCGCTTCCATGATACCCGAACGCTCGCGCGCGTTGAGTTCGCGCTTGTTGCGGTCCTCAAGCTGCTTCAATGCTCCACGCGACAGATAGTCGGCGTTTTGCTCGAGCACCTTTTCCTGTGTGGACTTGACCTCGGCGAGCGGTGCCTTAACGGCGACGATGAGCGACTTGGCGCGGCTGAGCACATCAGCCTCGTCGGCAGCGATGAGCGAATCGATGGCGCGGACCATTTGGCGGCGAGCATCCTGGCGCTCGGCACTCTTAAGGAACTCGATGCCGCGTGTGGGGCTTCCCGCCACGGCGACCGCCATGCGGCAACGCGCGAGATCCTGACCCGTCGCGCGGCTCACGGCCTGCGCGGCCACGGTGGGCGACACCAGCCGAAACGGCACGCACTGACAGCGGCTCACGATGGTGGGCAACATCACGTCTGCCGAGGTGCCCAACAAGATGAACATAACGCCCTCGGGCGGCTCCTCGAGTGTCTTGAGCAGCGCGTTGGCGGTGTTAGCGCGCAGTTGCTCGGCACGGTCGATGATGTAGACCTTGGCCTTGGCACGGATGGGCGCCAGCGGCACATCATCGAGCAGCTCGCGGGTCTGGGCAATGAGGTAGCCCGTGGCGCTCTCGGGCGTGTAATAGTGCACGTCGGGATGCGTGTGCCGAGCAACGCGTACGCAGCTGTCGCATGCGCCACAGCCGTCCTGCTCGCACAGGAAGGCCTGGGCGAGCGCCCATGCGGCATCGAGCTTGCCGGCGCCGGGAGCGCCCAAAAACAGGTAGGCGTGCGATGCGCGGCCGCTGGCGACGGCGTTGGTCAAAAAGTCGCGCACGCGCTCTTGGGTGTCGAGCTTGGCCAGCAGGCTTGCCTGAGCGGGGGCCATGTTACTCGGCCTCCTTGGCAAGCGCGGCGGCGACAGCATCTTGCGAAATGTCGAGACCGTACGCGCGAATCTGCTCGACCGTCTTCTCGAAGACTTCCTCGACGGTCGCAGTGGCGTCGATGAGCTTTACGCGGTTTGGCTCCTCGGCAGCAATGGCGCAAAATCCCTGGTAAACGCGCTCTTGGAAGGCTATGCCTTTTGCCTCCATGCGATCTGCCGCACCACGAGCTGCCATGCGCAGCGCCGCCTGCTCGGGCGTGATGTGGTAGACGAGCGTGAGCGCCGGATGCGTACCGGCGACAGCCAGGTTGTTGGCATCGCGTACCATCTGACGGTCGAGGCCATCGGCAAACGCCTGGTAGCAGGTCGTGGAGTCGTAGAAGCGATCGCACAGGACTACCTTGCCGGCCGCGAGGGCGGGAGCTATGACCTCGTGCACCAACTGGGCACGCGCCGCCTCGTAGAGCAGCAACTCGCAGGTGTCTCCCATCGCCGTATTGGCGGGGTCGAGCAGCAGAGCACGGATCTTTTCGCTGATGGCGGTGCCGCCCGGCTCGCGCAGGCTCACAACCTGGTAGCCAGCGAGTTCGAGCGCGCGGGCAAGCAGACGCGCCTGCGTGGACTTGCCGGCACCATCGACGCCCTCGAGCGTGATAAAGCTATGTTGAGCGGGCTCAAAAGCCATGGGCGCAGCCCCTTCCTACAAGGCGCGTAAATGCAGATATACCAACCAAGCCATGATACCCCAGTGCTCGGCGCGTCCCCAATGGCTAAAGGTGTCTTTCCAAAGTTGCGGTGAAATAGGGGCTGATTGAAGCTCTGAGACCGCCAAACAGTCCCTATTTCACCGCAACTTATGATGGGGACTTTTGGACGCTGGGTATAATCGTCGTATTGATTTGAAATGTGGCGAAAGGAGTGGCAATGTCTCGGTATTGCGCCTCGTGCGGCAAGCTTCTTGCAGATGATGCCAAGTTCTGCACCTCGTGCGGTGCACCCGTTGAGCAGACAACCGCAAGCAATGGCCAACCCACGTTTGAGAAGACCGGCTCCCTCGATACGCCGCAAGCTAAGCCGGACGACCCCCTCGCCTATCGCCCCGACCCCGCCGCCGGCCCTGCAGCGGTCGAAACGACGCAGCGCATACCCGTCGCGGACACCCCGCCCCAACAGCAACCGGCGTCTACATACGCGTCTGGTTCACCGCAGGCCCCCGCCGTAAAAAAGAGCGCTACCAGGGCGCTTGTCGCCGTTATCGTTGTGCTGTTGGCAATCATCATCGCCTTGGTCATCTTTTTTGTGATCAAGCCGTTCGACAACTCCGCTACGCAGACGACTGCCGAGGTAGCTAAGCTGCACCATGACGTCGACGACGATGATCTAAAGCCTCTCGGCAATCCCAACAGCCTGTACGACGATGATGACGATGACGACGAGGATGGCGGCGAAGCAAGCCTCTCCGAACAGAACCTCTACCGTCGCCTGAGTGAATACTACGACCTGCTGGAAGATCTCGATAGCCAGGTCCGTGCCTGCGCAGAGACGTTTAATGGCAGCTATCTGGAAGAGGATCGTACCACCCGTCAAAATCTCGCTGACGTCGCCGAGCGCACGGAGGACACCATCGAGCAGTATTACGACATTGTCGAGGACCTGGACGTCCCCACAAGCTCTAAGAACTACAGCTCGTGGAAGGACATCATTGCTCTGTACGACGACCTGGATCACCGCATCGATGCGATCTGCGATGCCTGGGAGATCAGCTTAAAGTACGCAAAGCCCGCGGACCATAAGAACGAGATCGTGGCGCCGCTGTCGCGCGACAACGTGGCGGGCACCAATGACAATAAGTACCGCCTAGACTTTGAGGAGCGCTATCCCGGCGCCAAACCCGTCGAAGTGAACTAACGCCTTGTCGTTTCCGAGCCGGCAGTTAGGGACGTTCCTAAACTGCCGGCAGAAAAAGGAATGTCCCTAACTGCCGGTCAAAAAACGAGCGAGGATCATGGGACCCTCGCTCGTTTTTTGGGCAATGTTTCGACTGCGCCGTTACTTGTCGGCGGCTGCTTTCTTGGCAGTCGACTTCTTCGCGGTCGTCTTCTTGGCGGCAGTGGCTTTCTTAGCCGTCGTCTTCTTCGCAGTCGAGGTCTTCTTCGCCGTGCTCGCCTTGGTCGCAGTCTTGCGGCCACGGGCGGGCTTCTTCTCCTTGGTCGGGCAGTCCATGTTGACGCAAATGCGCCACGGAC
>CATZIG010000128.1 GCA_958419975.1 uncultured Collinsella sp. | reverse complement strand
CGCGGCGGCCGCGGCAGCAGCGGCGGCCTTCCTGGCAGCCTCCTCGGCCTGGGCGGCAGCGAGAATCTCGGAATCGCGCTGAGCCATGAGCTCCTTGACGTCGTCGGAAAGACCGCTCAGCACGGTCTGGACTTCTTGCTGCTTGGCCTGCATGTCCTGCATCTGGGCAGTCTGCTGATCCTTGAGCTTCTCCAAGTCGACCTTCTGCGACTCGAGCTCGGTCTTTTGCGCATCGAGCTCTTCCTGGATGGTCTGAATGTCCTCGATGGCGTCGCGGTCGCTCTTGTTGATCTTCTCAACATAGTGCGCATTGGCGACGAGTTCCTCAAACGAACCCGAGGCGAGCAGCAGCGACAGGATGTTGGTGCCGCCCGACTTATAGCTGGCGGAAACGCGATCGGAAAGATCGTCGCGCTTCTTTTTGAGCTCGGCCTTCTTTTCGTCAATCTGCGCCTGCGTGCTGTCAATCTGGCCCTGTACGCCCTCGATATCGTTGAGGGTCTGGGCGTTCTTGTTGGCCAGCGCCGCGTATTCATTTGCGATGCTGTCGAGCTGGGCCTGGACCTCGTCAAGCTGAGCCTGGACCGCATTGAGCTTGTCGGTGGTTTCCTTGGTGGCCTCCGCAGCATGGGCGCGAGCGGGCAGACCAAAAAGAACGGCTGCAGAAGCTGCGCCGAACAGGGCCTTGAGGGCAGTGCGACGCGAAAGCTCCTGGGAAAGGATGGAATCGCTGTTTGGTGACATATCTACTCCGTTACATGTTTATTTATATGTCGCTCAACTCATACATATTAGCGTACATCCGGCGCATCCCAACGATTTCCACGAACGGCAGCAAACCGTATGGTCGGCGGCTCGTATGCAAACGTCAAGATCGAGGGTATGCCCACGCCAAACATTTCCATGAGTACGTTAGCATGTTCATCTGCTTTTCCTGCCCTGCACGTTTTGGGTGCCCCTGCCTGCGCTATACTCCCCTGAAGAAGTGTTCCTGATTCGATAGGAGACTACATGTCCAAAGCACTCGACCCCAAAGACACCTGCGTCCTCGTAACCGGTGGCGCCGGCTTTATCGGCTCGCACACCGTCGTTCAGCTGCTCGAGGGCGGCTACCAGGTCGTCATCGTCGATGATCTTTCCAACTCCAGCTCCGTCGCCGTCGACCGCGTCAAGACCATCGTGGGCGACGAGGCCGCCAAGAACCTCACCTTCTACGAGGCCAACGTGCTCGACCGCGACGCGATGAACAAGATCTTCGATACCCATCAGATCGACCGCGTCATCCACTTTGCCGGCTTTAAGGCCGTCGGCGAGTCGGTGAGCAAGCCCGTCGAGTACTACCACAACAACATCGAGAACACCCTGGTGCTCATCGACGTCATGCGCAACCATGGCTGCAAGTCCATCATCTTCTCGAGCTCCTCGACCGTCTATGGCGACCCGGACAACCCGCCCGTCACCGAGGAGGATCCTAAGAAGCCCGCGACCAACCCCTATGGTTGGACCAAGTGGATGATCGAGCAGATCCTTATGGACGTCCACACCGCCGACCCCGAGTGGGACGTCGTGCTGCTCCGTTACTTCAACCCCATTGGCGCTCATCCGTCGGGCCTGATCGGCGAGGACCCCAAGGGCATCCCCAACAACCTGGTGCCCTATGTCGCCCAGGTCGCCGTGGGCAAGCTCGAGGCCGTTCAGGTCTTTGGCAACGACTACCCCACCCCCGACGGCACCGGCGTGCGCGACTACATCCACGTGTGCGATCTGGCATCTGGTCACGTTGCCGCCCTTAACTGGATGAACGGCAAGACCGGCGTCGAGATCTTTAACTTGGGCACCGGCACCGGCACCTCGGTACTCGAGGTCGTCGCCGCCTTCTCCAAGGCTTGTGGCAAGGAGCTACCCTACGTGATCCGCGAGCGCCGCGCCGGCGACATCGCTGCCAACTGGTGCGATGCCTCCAAGGCCGAGCGCATGATGGGCTGGAAGGCCCAGTACGACATCGCGGACATGTGCCGCGATAGCTGGAACTGGCAGAGCCACAACCCCAACGGCTTCGCTGACGCCGAGTAGCACTCAACCGCGGTAGATTTCTAGGCATATTCCAAAATCTACGGGCCCCGGCCTCCAATGTGAGGTCGGGGCCTTTTAGGAGCTCGTTCTCGGGCTCGAGCTCGCGCATGCACTTGCGGCCGCCGCGACCGGGTGGTTGGTCAGCTCCTTCTTCCTGACCGTCACCCATCTTCCCAGGGTCTTCTCGTTGATGCCGAGGTCGGCTGCCACTTGGGCGATGGGCTTCCCCGACGCGGCGGCGAAGTCTGCGGCCTCGGCGCGGTACCCCGCTGTGTAGGAGGGCCCGTCTGCCATGACTGACACTCCTTTCTTTTTGGCGCTGAAACGATTATCGCCGCTCAACGCCATTCCTCTAAGTCAAGTGTCCTTGAATACGATACAGTTCAAATGGACGAGGAGAATCTGGCGCTCCTCTCGATGAGCCCGGAGAGGTCCCTGGTCGTCACCTTCCCCCGCGCGAACGCGAAGCGGACGGCGGCGAGCCATGTCCTCACCGCGCGTTCCATTTAGGGAGTCCTCGAGAAGTCGATCTCTCTGTGCGATAATCGAGCTATTGAGTCTCGCGAGTTTAGAGCTGGTGATATGCATTGAAAATCAAGATGAAAAACATCGGCAGGGTCGCTGAGGCCGATATCGAGATTAATGGTATTGCCGTGATCGCCGGGGAGAACGGGACGGGGAAAAGCACGGTTGGAAAAGCGCTTTATGCGGCCTTCAACAGCATGTCCGATTCGGAGAACAAAATCGACCGCATGAGGCGCAATAGTGTTGAGCGCGCCATCAGGAAGGCATATGTGGGAAGCCCTCTCGACTCCACGTCTCGCCACAGGCGAACTGCTGGAAGAATGAATAGTTTCATCGACAGGGTTTTTTCGGGCGAGTGCACGAGGGACGAGCTTATTGATGAGATAAAGGAGTATTACGGGGAGGAGATCTCCCGTGAGATCGAATCCGATTTCACGAATGGCGTAGCAGGAGTTGCCGATCAGATTATCGAGATCATGGATATCTCCGATGATGAGGTATTTCGTGCGATTGCGACAAACAGGTTCCGAAGCGAGTTCAACGGCCAGATCAATTCGGTTTTCGGCGAAGAGCCCGGGAAGGTCGAACTCCAGATAAAGGACGCATCTACGGTTTTCTCGGTTGCAAGTGACGAGGTGGCGGAGGTGCACGATAGGAGGGTTTTGCGATTCAGGGCGCATTATCTGGACGACCCGTTCCTGATCGATTCTCTCGGAGGACCCTACGGCCCCGCTTTTCGGTTCAAGCCCCTCCTTGGACACCAGGAGGAGCTGCGGCAAGATTTGATTCAGGCGACCATCCGTAAGGATGACAGCGAGTCCTCGCTGTTCGAAGAGATCGCGAAGGAGCGACGCCTGAAGGTTCTCATGGACAAGGTTTCCTCCTTATGTCCGGGGCATTTCGAGAGGAGCGAAAGTCGCGGTCACCTTACGTATCTCGAAGAGGGCTTCGCTCGGGGGTTGGAGCCTGGGAACCTTTCTGCTGGCTTGAAGACGTTCGCCATCATGAAGGTGCTCTTGAAGTCCGGCGCGCTAGATGCCGGAGGGACTATTATCCTCGATGAACCCGAGATTCATCTTCATCCTGCATGGCAGCTGGCCTTCGCCGAGATAATCGTGCTGCTCCAGAAAGAGCTCGGGATGCACGTCTTAATGAGCACCCATAGTCCATATTTCCTGAATGCGATCGAAGTGTATTCTAAGAAGCACGCTGTTGATGGATTGTGCTCATATTATCTTGCGGAGACCTGCACTGATGGACGCTCTCGCTTTGCCGATATAACCGGCTCGACTGAGGTCGCCTACGAGAAGCTGGCGGCTCCTTTTGATACGCTTGAGAGGGAGGAGTACGGCCTTGAGTAGCGACCTGTGCGCCTCCTGCCCTCATCCGAACTCTCCCGCGGTGCCAGATGGCAGCGATGGTTGCTCCCGTTGCAGGACCTGTATCCTAAGGGACTGCACGTCGACCATCTCCAAAACATCCAGAGACGGGAGCGTCTCTCTTGTGGATGACGATTTCCCTGTTGTCAATTTTGACTCTGTTAAAGAATGCTACTGCAAAAAGGTCAATAGGTGGATGCAACTCCCGCGCTCCGCCGATGCGCTGTATTGCGACCGGGAAACGTTATATCTAGTCGAATTTAAGAACGGCAGTCTGAAGGAGACGCTGGGGAAGAGGCTCAACTCCAAGGATGACGAAGAGCTTGGTATCAATCTTGGCCAAAGGGACGCCCTCATCGAGAAGTGCAAGGACAGCGTTTTGATCTGCTCGGACCTGTGGGGAAAGAGGACGAGATGGTTTCGCGAGCACTGCGTCTTTGTTTTGGTATACAACGAGGACAAGAACAAGACCGCGTTGAAGCGAGTTGCCAGTTCGATTAGGAGAAAAGCACGCTTTGGGCTTCCTGACAAATTGAAAGGGTTTTGCGTGAAGGATGTCTTGACGCTAACCGAAAAGGAGTTTTCGACATCGCTCCTTTCAACTTGGCGAGACGCAGAAGAAATCGCGGAGGTCGACGCGTAGGAGACCGAAAAGCATCCGGTGGCTATCTGCTCCCGATTTCGATCGTTCGTCTACAGTCGGTTTTCTTTCCGCTGCGACCGCCAGTTTGCGATGAGTCGCGCACCGTGTGAAGCTCAACACGGATGAAATACAAATAAAATCCCCCTTGCACTGTGTTGATAAATATTACTCGTCGAACTCATCTGAGCTGGGCCTTCTTGCATAGAACTGCCTGAACCTGAGCGTTTTCGGGTATCGCATTGCCCGATCGAGCACCATCGCGACCTTCTCAAGCTTGTCCTCGGGCGGACTCATAGCCACAGCCCTGCATGTCGTCCCGGTTGGAGCCGGGGTGAACCCTCAGGAAGCTCTGCATGAAGTAGCGCATCCGGTTCACGGGCCCCAGCGGGTTCTGGCCGTCGGGAACGCACTTGAGCAGCTTCGCGTTGTAGCGCTGGCTCTTCAGTGACAGCTTGTTGACAAGCGTCATGTGCGCGCCCTCCATGTCGTGGATGAGCGTGGAGCCGGGCGTCACACGGCCCTCGAACGTCGCCAAGGTCTTCGCCCTGCTCGTCTTGCCAAGGCCCTCCCGGATGAAGATTGAATGCCTGGTTCGTCGCAGCCGAGTGCGACACGGCCTCTACCCGAGACCATCATCTCTACACATAGCCCATCATTCGACAAGAACGCGCAGTTCGTCCTGCATAGGCGCATGGTGTCCCCCTCCGCCGCAAGAGGGGAGCAAAAGAAAGGTCCCCTTGTCACTACCGGACAAAGGGACCCCCCTGGGCAAACACGCTATAAAACCTTCTTGCCGAGCGGCTGAGTCTCAGGACACCGACGGCGCACCCGTAGACCTACCCATAATCCACGCCATTTCGAGCTTCTTGGTCTTCAACGTCACAATCCGATAATCATCCAGGCATCGAAATGACCTCGTCACAGGCGGCAAGCATCTCCTCGTCATGAGTGACAACGATTACAATATGGTCTCTCTTAACTTCGTGAAGCAATTTGATCAGCGCGCCTCGACTCTTCGCATCAAGTGCTGAGGTCGGTTCATCAAAAAGCATAACGTCCGGCGATTTCAACAGCTGTCTCACAATTGCAATCTTTTGCTTCTCCCCGCCGGACACCCCTCCTTTCCCGCCGTCAAGCATCGCCGCTGCCCCGTTCTCCACAGAGGCAATCATTTCGTCTAGCCCCAATATGGCAAGCATCCGATTCAGCTTATCCATCTCGTAATCATCAGAAAGCAGC
>CATZIG010000127.1 GCA_958419975.1 uncultured Collinsella sp. | reverse complement strand
AAGGGGTAGTCCATAGCGGAGTCGAGCTCAGAGCCCTGCAGGTAGCGGCGCAGGTGGCCATAGCTGATCTTATTCGACGCGTCCTCCCAGACCTCGCCGAGCAGCAGCGCGTCGGGCTTCTCGGCGAGCACGGCCTTTTTGATTTCGGCCAGGAAGTCGTCGGAAAGCTCGTCGGCCACGTCCAGGCGCCAACCATGGGCACCGGCGCGCAGCCATTTGCGGATCACGCCGTCCTTGCCCAGGAGTCGCTCGCGCACCAGTTCGGAGCTCTCGTTGATGGCGGGCATGTTGCCCACGCCCCACCAGCAGTCATACGAGCCGTCCTCATGGAAGTAAAACGCATCGCGCCACGGCGAGTCCTCGCTCTGCCAAGCACCGACGCCGGGATAATTGCCGTAGCGGTTAAAGTAGATCGAATCGTCGCCCGTGTGGTTGAAGACGCCGTCCAGGATGATAGAAATGCCGAGCTTCTCGGCCGCCTTGCACAGCTCCGTAAAGTCCTGCTCGGTGCCAAGAATCGGGTCGATCTTGGTATAGTCGGCCGTGTCGTAGCGGTGGTTGCTCGCGGCCTCAAAGATCGGGTTGAGGTAGATGGCCGTAAAGCCCAGCTCGGCAATGCGGGGCAGGTCATTCTGGATACCCTTGAGCGAGCCGCCGTAAAAATCCCAGGTCTTGATGGAGCCGTCTTCGGCACGCTCGTACTCGGGCGGTTCGTTCCAGTCCTCGACCATGCGGCGCTGGATTCCTTTGCGTGGTTTTTCAACTTCGGCAAGCGTGCGTTCGCGCCAGTTTTCGTCGCGTGCATAGCGGTCGGGGAAGATCTGGTAGACCATACCGCGCTCGTACCAAGTGGGACGGTTCTCGCGGTGCTTGTAGACGGTAATCTGGAACGACGGAACTTCGGCGTAGTCGTAGGTTACGCCCTCGCCACCGGTGCGACCCTGCGGTGCGCCCAAACGGACCTCGGGCTGGCCCTCGATATTGCAGATAAAGCTGTACCAGATAAGACAGGGCTCAGTGCACTCAAGCTCTACGGTAAATATGCCGTCGCCCTCGTGCGTCATGGGATACAGAGACTCACCGATCTCATCGACCCAGGTGCGCAGGGTAAGCGTTGCCTGCGCGGGATCGGCATCCTCTAAAATAACCGAGAGCGAAACGGAAGTTCCGGTGGTCACAGCGCCAAACGGAGTGCGAAACTGCGGTAGACGGCTGTTGTGAATCAATCTCATAATACGGTCCAGTTCAATAGAATCACGGCCTGCGGGCCATGGGCTTTACGCACAGGATATAATTATATCTGTTGTACACAGGCTGTATAAACAACATCCGTTTACCATCGGCGAACGGTTGTCCTAGAAAATCGTTTTACCATCCAAATTATCGCGATATTCGAAAACGCCCAGGCGGATAGTATTTGTAGTCAAACAAAAGTACATCGGTTTACTACGACGAATTGAATGATCTCAACCACGGTCAATTTGGTGATATTAAATCCGCAGGTAGAAGCGTTGCCAATTTCATAGAATACTCTCCGTGGTCGGCCAGAGCTATTTTGTCGTAGTAAACCGGCCCTCTTTTTAATAGAGAAGTTCAACCAAGAAGAGGGCGCCTGGTTGGGGCGCCCTCTTTTGCGTTGGATTAAGTTTTAATCGTCCAGACTAGTGACGCTTGCGGGTGGCCGTTGCCTTGCGGACGGAGGTCTTCTTGGTCGGAGCCTTTTCCTCGGCTGGAGCGGCGGGGGAGACCGGGGCCTTCTTGGCGGGCTCGGTCTTTGCAGTAGCCTTCGGAGCGGTCTTGACCTCAGCGGCCTTCGGTGCCGGCTCGGCCTTTACTGCGGGCTTGTCCTCGGCCGTAGCCTCTGCCTTGGGAGCAGCGGCCTTGGTCGTGGCCTTTTTGGCCGTCGTCGTAGCGCGCTTGCGCGTGGTGGTCTTGGCGGCCGGCTTTGCCTCGGCCTTGGGCTCGGCACCCGCCTCCTCGACCTTGACGGCGGGCTTTGCGGCAGCCTTCGTAGTGGTCTTCGTAGCAGCCTTCGTCGCAGCGGCCTTGGTCGTTGTCGACTTCGTAGCCGTGGCCTTCTTGGCGGTCGTGGTCTTGGTCGTGGTCGTCTTCTTGGCAGCGGTCTTTACCGGAGCCTTGGCGGCCGGCTTGGCATCAGCGACCTCGGCCTTTACCTCGGGAGCAGCCTCGGCTTCTGCGGCCTTCTTGGCAGCGGCGGTCGTGCACTTGCGCGTGGTCGTTGCCTTGGCAGCAGTCGTCTTTGCTGCGGCGGTCTTGGTGGCGGCAGTCTTGGTTGTCGTAGCCTTCTTGGCCGTCGTCTTGCGAGTCGTGGTCTTCTTAGCTGCGGGCTTTGCAGCGGGCTTGACCTCGGTCTCTGCCTCAGGAGCAACCTCAGCCTTCACCTCAGGCTCGGCCTTTGCGGGCTCAGCCTCAACCGGCTTCTCCTCGGCCTTGGGCTCCTCAACGGTCACCGGCTCAGCTGCAGCCTCAGGCTCGTCGACAACAGCCGTCGGCCTCTCAATCTCCGGGTGCATAAAGAAGTACAGGTCCAGATACTTGTCGGCCGAGCGCGTCCAGCTAAAGTCCTGGCTCATGGCCTGCGTAACCAGCTTGTTCCAGGCATCGCGGTTATCCCAGAACAGACGCGCCGCGCGGAATACATCATCGCCCATCTCGTCGCCGTCAAAGTTGCTAAACGAGAAGCCCGTGCCCTCGCCGGTAAACTCATTGTACGGGATCACGGTGTCCTTAAGGCCACCGGTCTCGCGCACGATGGGCAGGGTGCCGTAACGCATGGCGATGATCTGCGACAGACCGCAAGGCTCAAACTTCGAAGGCATCAGGAACATATCGGCGGCGGCGTACATGCGCTGCGACAGCGCCGGGTCAAACTCGATGCGCGCGGCCATGGTGCCGGGGTACTTGTCCTGGAAGTAGCGCAGGCCATCCTCGTAGTCGCGGTCGCCGGTGCCCAGCACGGCCACCTGCACGCCGCCGGACAGGATGCGGTCGAGCGCGTACATGACCAGGTCTAAGCCCTTCTGGCGCGTCAGGCGCGTGACCATCACCATAAGCGGACGGTCGTCGCGAACCTCGAGCCCCAGCTCTTCCTGCAGCTTGGCCTTGCACACGGCCTTGCCGGAACGGTCGTCAACCGTGTAGTTGGCGGCAATGCGCTTGTCGGTTGCCGGGTCAAAGGCCGCCACGTCAATGCCGTTGAGGATGCCCTGCAGCGCGTAGGAGCGCTCGCGCAGCACGCCGTCCAGGCCCTCGCCAAACTCGGGCGTCTGGATCTCGCCCGCATAGGTGGGGCTCACCGTGGTGATGGCATCGGCATAGTGCAGCGCGCCCAGCATGTAGTTGATGCTGCAGGCGTCGCAGCGCAGCTGCGTAGCTGCCGCCGGAATATGCGCCACACCCAGGATGTCCTCCATCACGGTGTCGCTAAACTGGCCCTGGAACGCCACGTTGTGGATCGAGAACACGGTCTTGACGCGGTCGTACAGCGGCAGGCCCTGGTAGAACTCGCGCAAGAACACGGGCGCCAGCGCCGTCTGCCAGTCGTTGCAGTGCAGGATGTCGCACTCAAAACCGGCCGGCAGGTGCTGCAGGCTTTCGGTGATGGCCTTGGAGAAGAACGCAAAGCGTTCGCCGTCGTCAAAGAAGCCGTACGGATAGTCGCGCGCAAAGTAGCGCTCGTTGTCCACGAACATATAGGTGACGCCGTCGCGCTCGAGCTTCTCCAGCCCGCAGTACTCATTGCGCCAGCCCAGGCTCACGTAAAAGTCGGCAAAGTGCTCCATCTGCGCCTTGTATTCGTCCTTGATGGTGGCGTACTTGGGGACCATCACGATGACCTCGGCGCCGGCGCGCACAAGTGCCGCAGGCAGCGAGCCCGCCACGTCACCCAGGCCACCGGTCTTAACAAACGGTGCGCACTCGGCCGAGGCAAACACGATCTGCATCTTTTTGCTGGAATCTGCCATATTGTCTCCCATGATGTAATTCGAGAATAGCCGCCTGGCGCTAACCGGGCGGCTATTCTACATGTTACGAGCGATGTTGCGGTGTCAACGTTAACGTACGATGGTGGTGTCGGAAGTTAACGGAGCCTTGCCCAGCACCAGGATGTTCTCGGGCGTGCCGCGAAGCTCGGTGTTGGTGGGAACCACGTTGTTCTTGTCCAGAATGGCATTCTCGACGCGGGCGCCGCTCTTGATGATGCAGCTCTGGTTGATGATCGAGTTGGTCACCGAAGCGCCTTCCTCGACCACGACGCCGCGCGACAGGATCGAGTTACGCACGGTGCCCTTGATGATGCAGCCGGCCGAGATGATCGAGTTGCACGCGTGGCTGCCGGTCGCATAGCGCGAAGGCGGCACGTCGTGAGCCTTGGTCAGGATCGGGCTCTCGGGATCGAAGAGATGGTCGGCCACGGTCTGGTCGAGCAGGTCCATGCTGCGGCGATACAGCGACTTCTCGCTAAACACGCCCACGACCTCGCCCTTGTACTCGTAGCTGCACACGTCGATGTTGCCAAAGTCGCCCTGGAGTGCCTCGAGCAGGTCAAGATAGTCGGCGGCCTGGTAGTGGTCAATGATCTCGAGCAGCGTCTCGCGGTTGACGATGCAGCAGTCCATAGAGGCGTTGTCGCCGTACACGACGCCGGCGCTCACGCCCGTCAGGCGACCGTTCTCGTTGATTTGCAGCTTGGTCTCGTCGTCGACGTTGCGCGTGGCCTTGCAGTACACCACGGTCATCTGGGCACCGGAGTTCTCGTGTGCGTCGATGATGGTGTTGAGGTCCATGTTAAAGATGATGTTGGTGCCCATCATCACAACGTAGGGCTTGTCCGAGCGCTGGAACAGCGTCTTGTTGGAGATGATGTCGCGCAGCAGGAAGCGCATACCGCCCTTGGTGGTGCCATACGCGTTGCCGGGCACCATGAACAGGCCGCCCTTCTTGCGGTCCAGGCCCCAGTCCTTGCCCGAGCCCACGTGGTCGATCAGCGAGCGGTAGTTGCCCGGCATGACGACGCCGACGGTCTTAATGCCGGCATTCATCATGTTGGACAGCGGAAAGTCAATCAGGCGGTAGCGGCCCAAAAACGGAACGGACGCGATGGGGCGGTCCTTGAGCAGCACGCTGCCGTAGGTCGAAGAGTAGTTAGCGGTGATATAACCGATGGCCTTGCGATTGATCATCGGATCATTCCCCCTTCCCGATAACGACGTCATTTCCAACGACGGCCGTATCCTTGGTGGTATCGACAGAGCCGAGCTTCACGCCCTCTTCGACCGTGGAGTTCTCGCCCAAAATAGCGCGGCAGATGTGTGCGCCGCTCTTAACGTGCGCACCCGGCAGCAGCACGGAGTCCTCGACCACGGCGCGCTCCTCGATGATGACATCGGTCGAAAGGATCGAGTGGCGAGCGGTGCCGTAGATCTTGCAGCCGTTGGAGACCAGGCAGTCGTCCAGGCGGCCGTCCGGGCCAATGTAGTGCGGCGGACGCGTGGTGATGTTGGACATGATGGGGAAGTGCTTGTCGAACAAATCGAACTCGGGGTTGTTGCCCAGCAGGTCCATCGAGGTCTCGTGGAAGCTGGCGATGGTGCCGACGTCCTTCCAAAAGCCGTGGAACTCGTAGCTGTACAGGCGCTTGCCCTCGCCGAGCAGCTTGGGGATGATGTCCTTGCCAAAGTCGTGGCTCGAGCGCTGGTCCAGAGCGTCCTCCTCGAGCGCCTCGATCAGCACGTCGGCCGAGAAGATGTAGATGCCCATGGACGCGAGGTTCGAATCGGGCTTATCGGGCTTCTCGGTGAACTTGGTGATGCGGCCGTCCTCGGGGTCGGTGGTCAGGATGCCAAAGCGGCTGGCCT
>CATZIG010000126.1 GCA_958419975.1 uncultured Collinsella sp. | reverse complement strand
ATGACGATAAGGCCCGAGGTCGTAAAGTTGCGCTGCATCATGGCGTGCATCGAAACCGTCTCGGCGTCGCGCGCGGCGCGGTCGGCGGTATCGAACAGGTCGCGCTCAAAGTCCTCGCGCCCACAGGTCTTGACGGCTAGGATGTTTGTGACCGCGTCGGACAGCACGCCCGACAGTTTGTTCTGAGCGGCGGACGTCGCGGCCGAAAGCGGCATGATGCGCTTGTACATAAGCCAGACAAACGCAATGTAGACGACCATGATGCCCACCAGGATCACGGTAAACGTCGGCACCACCGGGGCGAGCGCCGCCACCGTGCAGACAACCGAGGTGATAGTGGGAATGAGCGAATACACCGTCACGTCCACCAGCCCCGTATAGCCGCTCATAAAACGGCTCGTCTGGCTCACGAGCGATCCGCCAAAGCGGCTGGTGTGGAATGTCATGGATTGATTGGAGAGCGTGTCGAAGCACAGGCGCGCCAGGTGATAGTTGCCCGCAATCTCGAGCTTGTAGACGGTGTAGTCCTGCAGCTTGGAGAGGATTTGGCCTACCAGGTTAACGAGCACGAGCGCCAGAATGTAGGGGCCAAAGACCTCAAACACCTGGTCGCCCGCCACGGGGCCGGCTTGAACGCGGTCGACGATAAGGGCCATCACGTAGGTGTTGGCAAACGTGAGCAAAAAGATGTAGCCCGCCGACGAGAACACCGAGAGAAAGACGATCAGCGGCTGCGTGCGCGTGACATCCCAAAAACGCTTTAGAGTGCGACGCACGGTGGAGCGTTTGAGCGGACTGGTGCTTCTCTGAGACATGGGCTTCCTTTCGCGTCTGATAGGGCGAAACGCCATTGTTGCACATTGAAGCGCACTTCAGGCAAGCACGATGCGAAAAGCGCCCGCGCCGTGCTTGCGCAGGCGCCCCGCCGTCAGATGCAGCTAGTCCTCGTCTTTTTGGTCTGCGAGCAGGCTCGCGGACGTGAGCCCCAAGATCGCGTCGGCCTCCCCGGCATCTTCCAGCGCATCGATATCCTTGAGCTTGCGCTCCATAACGTTGGTGCGCGTGGTGATGATGCCCTCGACCGTTTTACCCGCGGTCTCGATCTGCTGCTGGGCGCGGCGCAGCGCCGCCTGATAGCGTGGCAACTCGGCCTTGACGGCGGAAAGCACGCGTAGCACGTCATCGGTGCGTTTTTGCAATTTAAACGTCTGGTAGCTCATCTGCAGGCTGTTGAGGATGGCCGCCATGGTGCTGGGGCCAGCAACGTTGACGTGATAGTCGCGGCCCAGGGTCTCGATAAGCCCGGGGCGACTGACGACCTCGGCGTACAGGCCCTCAAAAGGCACGAACATAATGCCAAAGTTGGTGGTCGCGGGCACGCTCAGGTACTTTTCGCAGATATCCTTGGCCTCGCGCTTCACCATGGCGTCGAGCGTCTTGCGCGCGGTGGCCACAGTCTCGGCATCACCCGACTCTTGCGCGTCGAGCAGATGCTCGTACGCATCGCCGGGAAACTTGGAGTCGATCGGCAGCAGCACGGGATCGCCCTCGTCTACCGGCAGTTTGACGGCAAACTCAACGCGCTCCGAGGCGCCGGGCTTGGTGGCGACATTTTCCAGATACTGGTCGGGCGTAAGGATGTCCGCCAGGATTGCACCCAGCTGTACCTCGCCCAAAATGCCACGCGCCTTGACGTTGCCCAGCACGCGCTTGAGGTCGCCCACGCCGGTGGCGATAGACTGCATATCGCCCAAACCCTTGTACACAGCCTCGAGCTGGTCGCTCACCTGCTTAAACGATGCAGACAGGCGATCGTTGAGCGTACGGGAGAGTTTCTCGTCCACCGTCGCGCGCATCTGATCGAGCTGCACGTTGTTGTCCTTGCGGATAGCGCCCAGCTGGGCATCGACCGTCTCGCGCACCTTGTCCAGGCGGCGCTCGATGCCCTCGCGGTTGGCACCGAGCTGTTGGGCCGTCTCGCGACGCAGGTCATCCATACGGTCGCCAGCCTGCGAGAACTCACGCGCGATGGTCAGGTAGCGTTGCTGCTCCACGGCCGCATCGGTTGCCTGCTGCTGCGCGATGGCATTTGCCGTGCGGCGGGTTTCGGCCAACGCGACATTGAGGGTGTCGAGCGCATTGTTGGCCTGCTCGAGCGCAGCCAGCATCTCTGCCCCGCTATCGCCGCGCTCCTGCAGCTCGGCACGAAGGCCCTTAAGCTGCAGGGCACAAGCCACAGCAACCCCCACCGCCACCAAAGCAATCACAACAAGCACGATATCAATAGCAGACATAGACTCCGCCCAACAAACTCAATCGATCATCAATCAAAACCGCGATCAATCTTACCCCGCCACACGCACCGGGCGTCACGCGGCAATCGGACAAATGGATTTTGGGCCACAGGTACTAAAACGCTAACTCTCCCAGCCGGCGCGGATGGTTGCTACGACATCGCTTAGGCGCTGGCCGAGAACCGCCAAGTGCTCAAGCACCTCGCTGGGCGAGGCGCCGTTGAGAATGCACGTGAGGGCATATGAGGCCAAGAAGATTGCCGCGAGCCCCAACGGAATCAGCACGATCATCGCCAGCGTACGCAGGCGCTGGGCCCAGCGACGGCGACGCGCACGACGCTTGTCGAACGCAAGCTCCTGCGCATATGAATCTTGCTGTACGGAATAGGCTCCTGGGTCCACCTCATCCGCAGACGATACCGCGGGCGCGGCGTTTTGCACAGGAGGCTGGACGGCCGCCCCTTGCATTTGCATCTCCATAAGCCGTTGCTGCTGGCGCAACATGCGCTCGGCTTGTTGCCGCGGGGTCTCAAGAAACAGATCCATGTTGGCCTCCAAAATCGGAGCACTCGACGCTTACAACCAGCATCCCGCACCACCATGACCGCGACAACGCAATCCGTAGCAATAGCTGCAAAGTTTCTTTTGCCCAAAAGCTGTCGAAAACCTCAAAAACTCCCCTACCAGCACTTTCTTTGAGCTTTTTTATCGAATGATCTTTTGCCCTTCCGCCAGCCCGCCAACTAACCAAAAGCTGACCAAAATCTTGACGGAAATTGTGAAGACCGGGACCCCAAACAAAACGTGCCGCCCCGATAGGGGCGGCACACAAACTTCTAATCAGCTTTTCAGTAACGAGCACGCGACGACCGGGAGCCGGAGCGCAGGGCGCGTTCGTATCGGCGCTAGTAGTTCACCACCTGCTCCTCAAAGTACGCCTTCGGGTGGTTGCACACCGGGCACACCTCGGGCGCCTCGGCACCAACATGCAGGTGTCCGCAGTTCAGGCACTTCCACACCTTTACGCCCTCGCGCTCAAACACCTCGCCCGATTCAATGCGCTCGACGAGCTTGTTATAGCGCTCTTCGTGGGCCTTCTCGACAGCGGCGACGCCGCGGAACTTCTCGGCGATCTCGGCAAAGCCCTCCTCCTCGGCGGTCTTGGCAAACTCGTCATACATCGTGGTCCACTCGTAGTTCTCGCCCGCGGCGGCGTCGCGCAGGTTGTCCAGAGTGCCCGGAACGGCGCCATCGTGCAGATACTTAAACCACAGCTTGGCATGCTCGGACTCGTTGCCCGCCGTCTCGGCAAAGATATTCGAGATCTGAACGTAGCCGTCCTTTTTGGCCTTGGATGCATAGTAGCGATACTTGGTGTGTGCCTGGGACTCACCGGCAAAAGCAGTCTCGAGGTTCTTCTTGGTCTGAGAGTTCTCAAAATCCATAGGTGTACTTCCCTTCAACACGTGCCGCCCATAGGCTTTGAGCGACCTTGTCTTTAGGATGCCCTCAAGCCGCGAATTTAAACCTTACAATCCCGTTCTTCAGATTTGAGCGGGCTACACACTCAACCAACGATCGTCCTCGGCTCGGCAAAAGCCCTCGCGCTCCAGATCGGCAAGAATACTTGCGACCAGCTCGCGCTCGACCGGCTCACGGCCGGCTGCCGTCTCCATCTCGTTAACGCCTGCAACAGCTTCATCAAGCGTAATACCTGCCGGCTGCCCATCGCGCGCTGCCAGCAGCATGCGCACAATGTGGGCGCGCTTTTGGCGGCGCGAGCCCTCAAACTTGGACTGACGACTATAGCCCGCCGACCGCCTGGACGGATTGGGCAGCGTCTTTTTAAGATACGCGCCGTAATCCAGCAACGCGTAATACCACGCGCGCGGCGTGTCGGCATCGTCTTGAGGCGCGGCAAAGGGCGCAATCTCATCCGCCGCCGCACCGGGGGCCGCCGGACAGGCAGCTTGAATCAGCGGCACCAGCTCGCGATCGGGAACGGCCGGCACATCGGGAAAGAAATGATGCAAAAAGACCGTGCGCACGTTGGTCTCCAGATACACGCCCGGAAGATCGAATGCAAACGAACGGATGCCCTGCGCCGTCGCCGGGCCAATGCCGGGCAGCGCGACCAGATCGTGCGTCTCACGCGGAAACTCCCCATCCCAGTCCTCCACAACGCACTGTGCAGCCCTGTGAAGCGCCAGGGCGCGGCGATTGTAGCCCATCCCCTGCCACGCATCCAAGACATCGGAAGGGGCGGCCTGAGCAAGCGCCCGGACAGTCGGAAAGCGATCGAGCCACGCCGGCATGCGCGTCTCCACGCGCGGCACCTGCGTCTGCTGCAGCATGACCTCGGAAAGCCAGATGATATACGGGTCGCGCGTGCGGCGCCACGGAAGGTCGCGATAACGCAGGACCCCTTCCGAACGAATCATCGAACGAAAGGGGTCCTGAATCATGGCTATGCTCCTTATGCGGCGCTATTCCTCCCGGTAAGCGCACGCGCAGGTGGCGTACTCGGGAAACGCTTCGCGGTCGGCGAACTTGGGATCGACGGCCGGGAACTGGCGGTGAGCGACGATGTCGCCGAGCGAAACGGAATCGAGGTAGTCGCGCATCAACGCCTGAGCTCCGGCCCACAGGGGATGATAGCAGCACGCGCCCATGCGCGCACAGTCACCATCGGGCGCGGTGCAATCGTTCATAACCATAGGACCCTGAACGGCCTCGACGACCTGGCGGATAGTGACGTCGTCCGGACTGACCTTGAGACGCATGCCACCGTGGACGCCACGCAGGCTCTCCACAATACCGGCCTGGACCAAACCGTGCTGAATCGAGCGGGCAAACGAATACGGAACATTGACCTCTTCGGCAGCGGTGCGAACAGAAAGCAAACACTCCGGATCCTCAGCAAGCATCGCCAGCATACGAAGGGCGTAATCAGTCTTCCTCGATATGTCCATTTTTCCCCTTTCAAGGAATACGAACAGCTCGAACGAGCTCCGGGGCCGAGCTTGTGTCGAGACGCTAAATGACCGCCAGGACATCCAAATGGTAAATCGGATATCCACTGAGTGCCGCGCTTGGAGCGAAATGCATCAGATGCGGCGCACAGTGCAATTTAGTATAACCTAACCCCCTGTCTCGTAGAACAGGTGTTGCGCAACAAAGCTGTTGTTCAGACAGATATACTCATTAGATTTTACTTGCGTTCCCGAAGGCGCGGGGGTTCTGGGCGAAGATGCACCAGGGCGATCGTTCTATCAAAACAAAGTGCATCAAACGCAAAAAGCCACGTCCGAAGACGTGGCTTTAATTGCGTTGGCGGGAAGTACGGGGCTCGAACCCGCGACCTCCGACGTGACAGGCCGGCGCTCTAACCAAACTGAGCTAACTCCCCAGGCAGACGTTCGCGTTTGTTTCCGCTCGCGTGCGCTGCGGGGATTAGTATACACAGAAGTCTGTCCGGCGCGCAACAACTTTTTTGAAAAATTTTTTGGGGCCATCCGGGAGGGCTTCCGGGGCTGAGGGCGGGGGTTAAGTTTCCTGCTCTACAGTCCTGCGCAAGACGGAAAGCACATTAAGTGCTTTC
>CATZIG010000125.1 GCA_958419975.1 uncultured Collinsella sp. | reverse complement strand
CAGCCCCGATGCTTTCATGAGCGTGTCTTGGATGCGCGGTGTGATGAAGCGGCCGCCCGCTAATCCCAAAAGACCGCCCGCAACTAAAAGCACAACGTTGATGATTGTTCCCAAGCCCGGCATGAGCCCTCCTGTATTGATGCCAACGTGGCAATCGTAGCAGAACGAAATGCGAGGCACATCGCGACTCATCTAATACGTTATATAAGTGGTGTTAGGAATGATGTGCAGCATTTAAGCCTCAGGTGGTTGTCGGGACATAGGGATAGTATTCAAAGCGCAGTGTCATAAGCCGCTGCGGGGATTCAATAGCCGCGGCGATGATATTGGCATCGCGGGCACGATCAAACCCTTCGAGTTCGATCTGATACGAGACGTCTTGCATAATGTCCAGACGTCGCCAGGCTAGGAGTGTGTCACCATCGAATTCCAAGGTCTTGCCTCCGTCTGGAGCAACGGCGTATAGACGCAGCTTGGCGGTGGTTGCAGGGTCGACAACCGTGACCTTTTTAATTTCGTTTCGAGTATTCTTGGCGCCCAACAAGGTGAGCAGTGTTGGGGCCACGACCTCGCCCGATGGCAAAAAGACGACTTCGATGGATTCAGGAAATGCGATGATAGCCGACTTGCGGACGGGCTGATTGGCGGCGGCAACTTCGATGTTCGCAGCGTCGATGACCTCCGTGTGGTCGAGCGCGGCAAGCACGCAGCAGTTACCTTCATCGATCTCTTGAGGATCAGCAAGCCCCAGACTGTCCGCGAACTCGGGATCGTTTGGATCGGCAGCGGGCTCATTCGGCGCTTCGAAAGAAGCTGGGACGCTGTTTGTCGGCGACGGCGTGTCGCCCGCACCTGCTTCTTTGTCCGCGCTCTCTTCTTGTATGGTTGCGTTGATGGGTTCGTCGTTTGGGGGGAGCGTCTTGGCGTCAAACGCGGAGGGGAGAATTCCGATGGCTCCGGATCCGTTCCACTCCATTTCGAGAAGCGCCGGGTCGGCAAGAATGCGTTGCCTGCTTTGCGCGCGGGCATCGATTTCAATAGGGCCTGCCTCTATCCCTCGTGTAAGGCTGAGTGATCCGGATGGCTTCTCGAAATGAGCGTCTGTGTCTTTGGTACTGACGGCGTAGAACAGCAGGGACGCTTCTCCCGCCGCGATGGCATCGGTACCGGCTTTGGTCAGCCGCAACGATGCCGTGAATGAGAGGGTGGGCTGCGTGTCGTCTGCATTCGCGGCGGCGCAGCCCAGACATATACCGCCTCCTTTCTCAAAAAACGTACCGTCGAAGGCGACCTTCGCTCCGTTCGCCGAGTCATCGATCGAAGCGATGTCGATGCGCAGCTCTAAATTGCACGGATCGCCATCTGCGTCGAGCACAACCGAGCGCCACGTGCAGACGGCGTACCCCGCCTGGGAGCCGTTTGCCTTGTTCGAACGATTGATATCCACGACTATCGAACCGTCCGTATTACGACGAAGGCATCCCGAGGTTGAGATTGCAGCCTGTGCGATCGAAAAACGCTTGCACGCAATGGCGCTCGACGGATTTGATGCGGAGCTTAGGGCTGCTGGTAAGGAGTCTGCCATGACAGGAGTCGCCCAAGCGGCGACAGGCGTTCCGGTTGCGAGCGCGCCGCAGAGTGCGACGACGGGCAAAAGGTTCTTCGATGCCATGGGGTCTCCTTAGCTAATTTAGTGCGGCCTGTCCGTGTTTTGTTTCTGGCTGCGTTTGATGTGCAGGCCGAGGCCGGCGGTTCCCGCGCCTGCTGCTGTGGCGCCTGCTGCCAAGAGCCATCGTCCATCGCCTGTCTGCGCCAATGGTTCCTCGCGGTCGCCGCGGTCGAGCCCCGAGAGGTCGACCGTCACTTGCGTGGCGGCCTGCGCCTGTTCTTGCTGGGCAAAGGCCATGGCTGGGCCAAACGCTAGGATGCTGACGGCGGCGGCCAGGGCGACGGCCTTATGCCGTGTGCGCACCGGGCTCGACCGTCCAGGTGATCGTTGCAACCTGATCGCCTTCGCCGGTTACGTGGAAGATATCGCGCGTGACGCGGGCGACGTTTCCGCTTGTCTTGAGCTTAATTTTGTCCGTGCCGCCGGCAATGCCCTGGTAGCCCATGTCGAAGGCTGCATTCTTGGAAAGATCGAGGCCTGTCCCCTGCGTTGCGGCACTGGCGTTCTGGAGTGCGCCGTCGGGGCCGACCTTAAAGTCGATGGAGTTCTGCGCGGTTCCGGCCTTGGCGTCGGCGGCAATGGTCCAGGTGTTCATGGCGTCGATTTTCATGTTGGTGACATGGATGCCGTAGGCCGAAAGATTGTCGATGGTGATCGCGTCTTCTGAGGGACCCTGAAGCGTGCCGTCGGCTTGGGCGACGAAGGGAATAACCGTCGGTGCGTTGAACTTGATGTTGTCGATCTCGGTCTTGACCATTACCTTCGTGGTTCCAACACGCCCGGCTGCCATAGCTGGCGTCGGGGCGGCGCCCATTGCGAGCGCGAGCGCGAGCCCTGCACCCACGACGAGCGCTCTGGCTCCGTTCATATTCCTGGTGATGTCCATGGTCGTTCCTTTCTATTCGCCGCGGGCCGTCCCCGCGATGATTGGACGAATGCTGGTGAATCGCGTGCGGTGCCGCGTCGACCGGAAAGCTAGTTCTCGGCTTGCTCAACCCGTACCTTGACGCGTGTCGGGTTGCCGTGGCTGTCATAGGTCTTGGCCTCAAGCGCCTGGATCTCGATGTACGCCTCACCTTCCTCGATGTCGCCGGCGGGGCATGTCTCGACCGTTTTGCCGGTCTCGACCACATCGGATTCGTATATGGTCTCGTCGTTTTGGATGACGCGGAATCGCTGGGGAAATTTATTGTCTTGGACGTTTTGCACGTTGACGCGCAGCTTGCCGTCCTCCTGCAGCTGAGCGACCGGCGCGACCGAAATCGTCATCATGTTGTCGCGGACGATGGCGTCGAGCTCATCTTGGATTTCCTGACGCGTTTTGCCCTCGGCCGTCGTGACCGAAGCGCCCGCCTCGGGTACGGGCTGCGACTGCCAAGCGTATAGTCCTACGGCGACAAGGGCGCAGACGATGGCCAAGCAGGCAACGATGAGCTTCTTGCGACGACCCAGGCCTGCAAAGTGGGGTGGCTTCTTCGCGCTCATGCGGCATCCTTGGCGGTATAGACGCGCGCAAAGGTGGACGGGTCCGCTCCAAAGAGCATGTGAAGCATCAGACGGCGCGAGTAGACGAGCTCGTCGAAGTCGGGAGGGAGCTCGATGTCGTGGATATGCGCGATGTGGTGGGCGAGCGCCGAGAACGACTCGGGGTCGCAGATCACATCGGTGGTAACGTGGTAGACCGTCGTATCGGGGAATGCCTCTTCGTCGAAAGGCAGGAGATGGGGATCGTCGTCGACTTCGATGGCGATGCCGTACTGGGGCCAGTAATATGCCATGGGAACCTCCCTGCTTCTGGGCCAAAACTTCTATCGGTTTTGGCTGTCGACGCCGACCGTATCAGCCGCTACTTGACCAATTTCTGACCAAATGCTTGACGGATTGGCGTCTCCGCAGGTAAAAGGCGGCAAAAAATACTCCAACTTTTTTCGAGCGACAATCGCGCGGTCGGCGACGGCGGGGCCATATGTGTCAAAAGCATCGTCTGCCGAGGAAATCAAGCCGCTCGCCGAATTGCACGAACGTAAAAAACGCCAATTATGGAGACGGTCTCGAACACGTCGAAGAAACGATGCGGTAACATCTCCCTGCAAACACTGTAGTTAGCTAAAGGGGGAGTTCGCGTGTCTGCAACCATCAAACCCTTCACCGACGAGTTCGAAGAGTATGGCCGCGATGAATCTCGCGCATCGGGCGAGGCCTCGAGCATTTCGTTTCCGACAACGGAAAACGAGGTCCGTGCCATTTTGGAAAAGCTCCATGTCGAGCGTGTTCCGGTAACGGTTCAGGGCGCCCGAACCGGCCTTGCCGCCGGCGCCGTGCCCCACGGCGGGCATATCCTCAATACTTCCCGTATGAATCGCTATTTGGGCCTTCGCCGCGATGAACAAGGCCAATTTCTGCTGCGCGTGGAGCCGGGCGTTGTGCTCTCGGAGCTGCGTAAGCAGCTGAGCAAGAAGGTGCTGCCGACCGCTGGTTGGGACCAGGCATCGCTTGAGGCCTACGAGGAGTTCCAAGAGGCTCCCGAGCAGTTTTTTCCCACCGATCCCACCGAGGCGTCTGCCTGTCTGGGCGGCATGGCGGCATGTAACGCCTCCGGTGCCCGCAGCTACGCCTACGGCCCCATGCGCCCACATATCACGGGACTCCACGTCGTGCTGGCTGATGGCGATTTGCTTGAGCTTCGGCGCGGCGAGGCTTTTGCCCAGGGCCGCCACCTGTCGCTCGTGACGGCAGCGGGCCGTACACTCGAGCTCGATCTTCCCGGCTATACCATGCCCAAGACAAAAAATGCTTCGGGCTATTTCGTTGCTGACGATATGGATGCCATCGATCTGTTTATCGGTGCGTGTGGCACAATCGGCGTTATCACCGAGCTCGAGATTGCCCTGCAGGTGGCACCCGCGGTCGTTTGGGGCGTGAGCTGCTTCTTCGACAGCGAAGACAAGGCCGTGTCCTTCACCGATTCTGTGCGTCCCGTCCTGTCCCATGCGGCTGCCATCGAGTACTTCGATGCTGGCGCCCTGGATATTCTACGTCGCCAGCGCGAGCAGTCGACGGCGTTTGCCTCGCTGCCTGCGCTCGACAAAGACGCCAAGGTCTGTGTCTACGTGGAGCTCGACTGCGACGACGAAGCCCAGGCGATTGAGGAGCTGTATCACTTGGGGTGGGTACTGGAGCTTGCGGGCGGCAGTGACGATGCGACATGGGTCGCGCGCGCCGAGGTCGATCGCGAGTGTCAGCGATTCTTCCGCCATGCGGTGCCCGAGAGCGTCAACATGCTCATCGACGAGCGCCGCCGCATGGATCCCACCATCACCAAACTGGGTTCGGACATGTCGGTGCCCAACGCGCACTTGGCCGATGTTATCGCCCTCTATCGCCGCACGCTGGCGGAAAGTGGGCTTGAATCTGCCGCTTGGGGGCATATCGGTAACAACCATCTGCATGTGAACATTCTGCCGCGCAATGCACAGGATTATCGCCGCGGCGGAGAACTCTTTGCCCAGTGGGCTTCCGAGGTCACGGCCATGGGCGGTGCCGTCTCCGCAGAACACGGCGTCGGCAAGATCAAGGCGGGCTTCTTGGAGACGATGTACGGTCACGAGGCCATGGTCGAGTCGGCGCGGCTCAAGCTCCAGCTCGATCCTGCCGGGCAGCTGGGTCGCGGTAACCTGTTTTCGGAGAAGCTCTTGGATGAGCTCGTCCAGAAAGGGGGCGCGTGAAGATGAGCGATTTCCATATGGTGGTGTGCGTCAAGGCCGTGCCGGGCAGCACCGAGGTCAAGATGGACCCCAAGACCAATACCATCGTGCGCGATGGCAAGCAGGCGGTCATTAATCCCTTTGATGCGAGCGCTTTGGAATGCGCGCTGGCGCTGAAGGACGACTTTATCGGCTTTGGCATGGACGTGCGCGTGACGGTGGTGTCGATGGGCATCCCCGCGACCGAATCGCTGCTGCGCGACTGCATCGCTCGAGGCGCCGACGACGCGCTGCTGCTGACCGACCGAGCCTTTGCGGGCGCCGATACCCTGGCAACCACCTATGCCCTCAAGTGCGGCATCGAAGCGCTCGACGAGGACTTCGACCTGCTCATCTGCGGCAAGATGGCGGTGGATGGCGATACGGCCCAGATTGGCCCCGAGCTTGCCGGCGCCTTTGAGATTCCCTGCGTGACCGATGTGAGCTGCGTGCAGAGCGCAGGTTTTACGACGTGCGGTGCGCTTTCGCTCGTTCACGGTTGCGA
>CATZIG010000124.1 GCA_958419975.1 uncultured Collinsella sp. | reverse complement strand
CCCTTGCGCTGCGGGCCGTCGAGCGGCATCTGGTCGCCGGTGAAGGCGTGGATGGTGGTCATGATGCCGGACACGATGGGAGCGAAGTCGTTCAGACCCTTGGCCATCGGGGCGAGGCAGTTGGTGGTGCAGGAAGCAGCGGAGATGATGTTGTCCTCAGCGGTCAGCGTCTCATGGTTGACGTTGTACACGATGGTGGGCAGATCGCTGCCGGCCGGAGCGGAGATGACGACCTTCTTGGCGCCAGCGTTGATGTGGGCCTGAGCCTTAGCCTTGCTGGTGTAGAAGCCGGTGCACTCGAGAACGACGTCGACGTCAAGGTCGCCCCAAGGCAGGTTGTTGGCGTCGGCCTCCTTGTAGATCTTGATCTCCTTGCCGTCAACGGTGATGGAATCCTCGCCAGCAACGACCTCGTGATCGCGAGCGTAGTTGCCCTGCGTGGAGTCGTACTTCAGCAGGTAAGCGAGCATATCGGGAGAGGTGAGGTCGTTGATAGCGACGATCTCGGAGCCCTCATGACCGAACATCTGACGGAAAGCCAGACGACCGATGCGACCGAAGCCGTTAATAGCAACCTTTACTGCCATTGTGTCTCCTTTCGTAAGGCCCCCGCGAGCTACAGCGCCCGCCGTTGAGGCCCACAAACTAACCACTCGCCTAATATACCTTTTTTTTGACTTGAATTTCACGAGAATGCTCGAAATTGAAAATCAAATTTACGTTAAAACGTTTTAAAGACTAAAATAGCAGCTAAATCCGTATATAAGTCGATACTTCAAACTACCTGTTTGCTTCAATGAGCTTTTCAAGCCTCAAAACGCGATGGTACAGGGCAGACTTCGACAAGGGAGGGTCAGCCATCTCCCCCAAATCACGCAGCGACAGATCGGGATAGCGCTCGCGCAGGTCGCAAAAGACCGCCAAGGCATCCGGAAGCGCATCGCGAAGGCCACGCTGCTCGAGCTCATCGATAAGCGCAAGCTGATGTTGGGCAGCACCGGCGCTTCTGGTCTGGTTGGCGAGCTCGGCATTCACGCGACGGTTCACATCGTTCTTAACCAACTTGACCGCGCGCGCCTCCTCAATCTCGGCAACGCTGCGCTTGGCACCAATCAGCTTTAATAGATGCTCGATTTCCTCGGCGCTCTTAATGTACACGGCATATGACCCCCGCCGTGCATTAACACGAGCATGGACCCCAATCTGCTCCAACAGATCGCAAAGTCCCTTGGCATATTGCTCGCCCTGCACAGCAATCTCCAAATGAAAATCGCCGCGTGGATCGGCCACGAAGCCGCCCGCGATGAGCGCGCCGCGGATATAGGCAAGTCTACAGCAAGGACGGGCGACAATGTGACGCGGCACACCTGCGACGAGCCCTCCCCTACGGTCGAGAATGCCCAGCAGCACCAGAGCCTTATCCAAATCGGGCTGATCAGGCAAGGTGATGAGGTAGTTTCGAACCTTATGCAAGACAGATTTGCGGACGGTGAACTCCGTTTTGAGCTTAAGGATACGATGCGTCAGCGTGATCATCGTGCGCGCGACGGCTCCCGTCTCAGTCGCAACCGTCAAACGATACCGCCCAGAGCCGGCAAGCGAGAGCGTACCACTCACGCGCGTGAGGGCGGCGAGCGTCGACAAGTCGCAGTATTCACATTCGGGTTCGCAGCGCGCAAGCTCGTCGCGCACCTCAGCGGTAAACGACATGCAGGCCTATGCCTTCGTATTGGCGCGCGACAGGTCGCGGTGGGAGATGCTCACATGATACTGAGCGCCTTCCAGGTAACGGGCTGTGGCCTCGGCAATGGCAACGCTGCGGTGCTGGCCGCCCGTGCAGCCGATGGCGATAGAAAGCTGCGGCTTGCCCTCCGCGATATAACCCGGCATCACCGTATCGAGCAGCTGTGTCCAAGCCTTCCAAAACTCCTGCGTCTTGGGATGGTCCAGAACAAAATCGGAGACCTTTTTATCGAGACCGGTCATCGTGCGCATTTCGGGATCGTAGAACGGATTGGGCAGGAAGCGGACGTCGATCATAATGTCCGCCTCGACGGGCATGCCGTGCTTAAAGCCAAACGAGAACACGTGAACGTCCATGAGTTGCTGGTCGGACAGCTCGGAAAATGCCATACGTAGCTTGTTGCGCAGCGCAGAGGTGCGCAGACGGCTCGTGTCGATAATCATATCGGCTCGGTCGCGCACGCCCTGCAGCTGAAGGCGCTCGCGCTGAATGGCATCGGCCGTAGTCTCCCCCGGCTTGGCAATAGGATGACGGCGGCGATTTTCGCTGTAGCGACGAATCAGCACCTCGTCAGAAGCCTCCAGGAACACGATGTCGCAGCTCATCTCGCGCTCTTCGAGCGCGGCGACCGCATCGAGCAGCTCGTCAAACAGTCCCTGGCTACGCAAATCGCAGGTGACGGCGAGATGCCTGCCCACGCCCGTATTGATGCCGACGAGCTCGGCAAGCTGGGCGATGAGACGTGGAGGCAGGTTATCGATGCAAAAATAGCCCATGTCCTCGAACACGTGCATGGCCTGTGTGCGGCCCGATCCGGACATTCCGGTGATGATGACGATATCGGGGATGCGCTCCGAGCGCTCCGCCGCATCCATGGCATCTCCCTTTTGCATGTGTTGCCTCCCGAAAACAAGCGCGGGACCCAGCAACCCGGATCCCGCGCGGTCAATTGCCTATATTGAGTATACCGCCCCGAGCGGATACGAGGCCTGTCTTACGCCTCAAGCGCAGCCTTGAACCAACTCGTAATACTCGTGGGGTGCGTGATGGCGGTGCCGACGACAACGGCCCAGGCGCCAGCATCGATCGCGGCGCGAGCCTCCTCGGGCGTATGCACGCGACCCTCGCAAATGATGGGAAGGCCGGGGAATTCCTCGGTCGCCTGACGCAGGAGCGGCAGATCGGGGCCATCGGCCATGGTGCAGTCGATGGCGGCGACACCGTGAGAAAGCGTGGTAGATACAAGGTCGAAGCCCATATCAACCGCACGGCGAATGTCCTCGATGGTGGCACAATCCGCCATCAGGAGCACACCCTCCTCGTGCAGCGGGCGGAAGGTATCCTCGACCGACTTGCCGTCGGGACGCGGACGATCGGTGGCGTCGATCGCCACGATATCGGCACCCGCAGCAACGCAGGCGCGAGCGTGACGCAGCGTCGGCGTGATGTAAACGCCCTCGTGCCCATCCTTCCACAGGCCGATAACGGGAACCTCACAGCGACCCTTAATGGCGGCAATGTCGGCAAGGCCCTGGCAGCGAATGGCGGCGGCGCCGCCGAGCTCGCAAGCACGAGACATTTGAGCCATGGTCTCGGGCGTACGAAGTGGCTCGCCCATATACGCCTGAACGCTCACGACGAGCTTACCCTTCAGGGATTGAATCAAAGGATCGACGGTCATAAGGCTGCAACCTTTCTCAGAACAGCCTCCCGAGGCGTGTTGTCTCGGGAGGCTCCTACAGAAGATACGTTTACTTCAACGAGGCAAGAAGATGCTCAGCGGCACCGATGAGCGGAGCATCGCCCTCCAGAGAACCGATGAGGATCGGCGTGTCCTGAAGCGGATCGAGCGCCTGGCTGGCATAGCCCTCGTGCACCGAATCCTTCCACGTCTGCGAACGCCAATCGGGACCTTGGTGAATCACGCCACCCGAAAGCACGATGACCTCGGGGTCCAGGATGTTAGCGAGCGAGCCCAAGCTGGCACCCAGCGCAAAGCCGGCGTCATGGATGACCTCGGTCGCCTTTGCGTCGCCCGCACGGCACAGGTCGTTCACATCGCGACCGACCGAAGGACGGCTGGGGTCGACGCGACCAAAGCGCTCATCGTACATTCGACCAATGGAAGTGCCCGAAGCAACCGACTCCAGATGGCCGGAACGCCCGCAGGCGCAGGGAATGCCGGCGGCAGCCGAGCACTCGATGTGGCCCATATGGCCAGCAGCACCATGGAAGCCTTGCATCACGCGGCCGTTCTCGACATATGCGCCGCCGATGCCCGTACCGATGCCAAGACACAAGACGGAGAACTTGCCCTTGCCGACGCCCCAGTGGGCCTCGCCCAGAGCATGAGCCTGCACGTCGCCTACAACGGCAACGGGAAGACCGAGGTCCTCGCGCAGACGCGGCCCCAACTGGACGCCGGACCAGCCGGGCATGATCTCGTTGGCATACGCGATGGCGCCCGTCTTGGGATCGACGACGCCGGCGGCACCAATGCCGACGCCAAGAACCTCGACATCGGGATTCGCCTCGAGAGCAGCCTTGATGGACGCTTCGATACGCTGGAAGACGGCCTCGCCGCCCTCTTGAGCCTCGGTGGGAACCTCGGCCTCAAAAACGGGATGGGGCACACTGCCGTCAGCCGGGTACTCCATGATGGCAGTCGCGATCTTAGTTCCGCCGATATCGACAGAGCAGACGTACTTGTTCTCCATGTCGCTCTCCTTAGGAGATAAAAAAACAACTACAGGAAATGAAAGCGGCGTTATCGCCGCAGCTTGGTAAAGGTTTCCCGAGTGCCCGAGGTTGGGGTGAAAGCGGTCGGGCGTTGACCTAATGGGTCACGCTCGACCGCTTGAGCCCCAAGATCGGGTGCCCGGGGAAGCTTTACAGAAGACCGTTGTCCTGGAGGACCTTCCTAATCGCCTCGACATTCTCGCCGGTCATGGCCTTCACCGGGCGCGGCATGGTCGGGCTGTCGAAGATGCCCATGAGGTTCATAGCGGTCTTGAAGGCGCCGACGCCACCGGCATAGCCCTGGACACCCGAGGTGACATCCCAGATGTGCGAAATCTCATTGAGGCGATCCTGCTCGGCCTTGACGGTAGCCCAGTCACCAGCCTGAGCGGCCTTCCACTGACGCACGTAGCCCTCGGGCTCAACGTTGGCGAGACCCGGGACGGAACCGTCGGCGCCACCGAGATAGGCGCCGTCGACAACAACCTCGTGACCGGTGAGAATGCTCATCGGATGGCCGTTCTTCTCGTTCTCCTGAACGAGGTAGCGGAACGAGATGTCATCACCCGAGGAATCCTTGACGCCGGCCAGAACGCCCTCGGCACCGAGCTTGGCAAGGAGCTTCCAAGGGAGCTTGGTGTGGACACACACGGGGATGTCGTAGGCGAAGATGGGCAGGTCGAGTTCCTCATGCAGGATGCGGAAGTGCTCCTCGACCTCGGTCATGCCCTGCAGGGCATAGAACGGGCAGGTGGCGACAAGCGCATCGGCGCCCAGCTCCCGAGCGACCTTACCGTGCTCGATCATGCGCTCGGTCTCGGTGTCGATGATGCCGACCAGAACGGGAACGCGGTGGTCGACGATACGGACGGCCTCGGCGATGATCTGACGGCGACGCTCGTCGGTGGAGAAGACGACCTCGCCCGAGGAGCCCAGGAAGAACAAGCCATCGACGCCGGCATCGATCATGCGGTTGATGCTGCGCTCAAAGGAGGCAACATCGAGCTGGTGGTCTTCGGTATCGGGAACAACGACGGGAGGGATAACGCCGGTGAATTTCTGAGTTGCCACAAGAATCTCCTTAGTTGTCTGGCGGGCAGCCCTATGCCGCCCACTCTTGTTGGCAGTGTCCAGGCCGTCTAGGCCAAAGAACACGGGTAGAACGTTTGGTTAAAGAAGTCGACGACTTCGTTTTCGAACGCATTGATGCGCTCGTGAGCGTATTTGGCATAGATGATATGCCTCCGGTCACACTCAAGACCGTTGAATACGGCAAACTGGCCCTTGGGGTCGCTCGCGGCATCCATAAGCGATGTGCCCATGAGAACCGATCCGCGCACCCGAGACGACAGCGCCTCAAGGCCACCAGGAAGCGGATTGGCAACCGCCGTGCAGGCGAGACCCCGCTCGTCCAGAGCAGAAACCCCCAGCGCGACTCC
>CATZIG010000123.1 GCA_958419975.1 uncultured Collinsella sp. | reverse complement strand
GCTGCTCGGTTTGCTTCTCTCGAATCTTTACCATAATCTACACCGTCCTGATGCGCGGGTTGATGAGCAGGTAGAGCATGTCAACCACGATGTTGATGATGATGAAGGCGAGAGCAACGACGATGACGACGCCCTGAACCAGGTTCGCCTCGTTGCCCTGAACGCCCTGCAGAATCGCGGTGCCCATGCCGGGGAGGTTGAAGATAACCTCGATGACGACGGCGCCGCCCATGAGGTAACCGATCTTAAGACCGAGGGTGGTGACCGGGGTGATCAGCGCATTGCGAAGAACGTTGATGCCGACGACGACCTTCTCGGGAACGCCGGCGCCACGAGCCATACGGACATAGTCCTTGTCGAGCTCCTCGACCATGGCGGTACGCACGATACGAGTCATCTGGCCCGTCAGCGGAAATGCCAAGGCGATAGCGGGCATGATCATACGTCCCAGATAGCCAACCGGATTCGTGGTGAAGTGAGGCAGAGCACCCGATGCCGGAAGCACCTTAAGGTAGGAAGAGAACAGCAGGATCAACAGAACGGCAAGCCAGAACGACGGGGTTGCCAAGCCGGCGATGGAAAAGACGCGGATCACTTGGTCCGGCCATTTGTCGCGATACAGTGCCGCGATGACGCCGAGCAAAAACGAAACGACCGCACCGATGGCAAGACCGATGAAGGTCAGCTGCATCGTAACGGGCAGGGCCGTGGAGATGCGCTTGGCAACGGAGTTACGAGCAGCACCATAGGTGCCCATGTCGCCATGAATCAAATCGCCCATATAGCGCACGTAGCGCACGGGCCAGGGGTCGTCCAGACCATACTTCTCATGGTACTCGGCGACCGCCTCGGGCGAGGCACCGTCACCCAACGCCGTGTAGGCGGGGTCGGTCTTGGAGAACGACATAAGGAAGAACACCAGGACGGTGACGCCCAATGCCATGATCGGCAGCGCTACGAGACGCCTTCCAATCAAACGTAGCAAGTTGTTCACGTTCTCTCCCCTTTCTTTTGTCGGTAGGACCAACTGGTATATGAGTACGGATACTCATTACAAGACCCGAGCGACATCGTTGCCGCCCGGGTCTTTGTTTCAACTATGAGGATACGGTCCCAACGACCGACATCCTGCATACAGACTCAAGCGAGTCTTACGCCTTGACGGTCGCAACGCCCCTGAAGGACATGCTCGTCGTGCCGATGCCCTTGAAGCCATCGAGGGCCTCGCCGTTGGGCGCAGTGGACGGATCGTCCCAGGAAGCGGAGACGGTCTTGACGTGGACAACGGGGTACAGAACGGCGTTGTCGGCAATGATGTCAAAGCACTCGTTCCACTTCTTCTGCTGCTCGTCGCCCTCGGCGGCAAGAGCCTCGTCCATGAGGCCGTGGAGCTTCTGCCACTCAGCGGACTCCTTCCACGGGCAACGGGTCTGCATCCAGACGTTGTCGCCGTACCACCAGTTGAGCAGCAGGTCGGGGTCGGCGCCGAAGCAGGAAGGATCGCCAGGGGCAAGGAGGATATCGTAGGCCTCGCCGCCGTCGATGGCAGCGTAAGTGGCCGGCGAGGTATCGGTCTGGATGGTCACGTCGAAGCCGGGGGCGTCGCGGTCGTTCTTGGCCTGGGCGGCCGTGCCCTTAATCTGCTCGTTGTCGGTGGTGCGCAGGGTGATGGCACCCGGGGTGATGCCAGACTCCTCGATGAGCTTCTTAGCCTTCTTGGCGTCGGTCTTGTACACCGTGGAAGCCTCATGATAGTTGGTGAAGCTCTTGGGCAGGTAGCAGCTGGCAGCGGTGGCAAGGCCGGCGAAAGTGTTGCTGACCATCTTCTCGGTATCGAGCGCATACATGACGGCCTGACGGACCTTGACGTTGTTCCAAGGCTCCTTGGCGACGTTGAACATGATGAAGCGGGTGCCGAAACCCTGAACGTTATCGATCTTGCAGCCGGCGCTCTCGAGCTGGTCGACGGCATCAGCGGTAACGAGCTCCATAACGAGCGTGGAGCCCTCCTGCTGAGCGGTAACGCGAGCGGTGGGGTCGGTCAGGATGCTGTACTGGATCTTCTTATCCTCGGCAGCATACTCACCGTTGTACTCGGGGTTGGGAACCAGGGTGATCTCGGTATCGGAGATAGAGTCGTACATCCAGGGGCCGGAGCCGATCGGCTGCTTGGCGCGATCCTCCTCGGTCTGGGTGGCCGGGGTAACGCGGACGATGGCCAGACGATCCTTGAGCAGGGAGAAGTTGGGGACCTTGGTCTTGACCGTCACGGTGCTGGCGTCCTTGGCCTCGATGGACTCGAAGGGCTGGAAGAACGGAGCATAGGTAGCGGAAGCGGCGCAAGCGGTGTAGGAGGCAACGACATCGTCAGCGGTGACCTCGGTGCCATCGGAGAACTTGGCGCCCTTGCGGATGGTGACCTCGAAAGTGGTGTCGTCCACGGACTTAGGATCGTCGGTGGCGAGCTCGTTGAAGGTGCTGTAGTCGTGGTAATCGATGCCGTAGAGGCCCTCGACGACGTGCCAGTTAGCACCCAGGCCCACAGCGGAGCCGGTGCTGGCGGGATCGAAGCTGGACGGAGCGTAAGCGGAACCAGCGGTGATCACGCCGCCGCCACGGTTGGCGGAATCGGTGGAACCGGAAGCGGAACCCTCGTCGCTAGAGCTGCCACCGCAGCCGGTGAGACCAAGCCCTGCGACAGCAGCGACGCTGCCGGTGAGGCCGAGGAACGAACGCCTGGACATACCCTTGTTGATGATGGCCATGTCTTCTCCTATCAATAGAGAATCTTACTCGGGAGCACCTAGACTTGCCCCCGCGCAACTTGCGGACGATATATACCTTACCTACCGACGAACCCAACTGAGGTGCCGCGCTCGGCGACCGATACATACATCCGCTTGAACGGTATTTACTACCGTTCACCGAATTCGTTGACAAACGATTCGCCAGACAGTATGTATCGGCGAGGTGAGATATCAGTCTTCGTCAACCCGCAGGATAGCAGGGTTTTCACTTGGGTCAGTCAAACGTTTTAGCGTTAATAAAACCCGAAACCAGCAGGCAATCATGGCGAAATAAATGGTTGAAAATCACGCAATCATGTATATCAGTAGTTTAGGCTCGTGTTTAGCTATCGGAATGGCCAGCCGCCGCCTCGGCGCGCTCGGCATTCCACGCAACGAGCGCCTCGTGGACCGCCTTGGCAACATCGGCAGGTATGCCGCGAACTTCCGCGATCTCTTGCTCGCTCGCCGCGCGCAAACGCTTCATCGAGCCAAAATGGCGCATAAGGGCACGTTTTCTGGTGGGTCCCACGCCTGGAACGTCATCGAGTACCGAAACTGTCATGGCTTTATCACGCAACTCACGATGGAATGTGATGGCAAAACGGTGCGATTCATCGCGCACCTGTTTAATTAGATAGAGCGACGCGGACCCGGTCGGAAGCACGACGGGAGTCTCGTCCCAAGGCACGAAAACCTCCTCATCGGCCTTTGCCAAGCCACAAACTGGTATATCGAGCCCAAGAGCCTCAAGTTGCTTGATCGCAGCGGTCAATTGCGGCTTACCGCCATCGACAACGAGCAAATCGGGGCGCGAGCCAAAGCGCTCGTCGGCCATGCGCTCGGGAGCATAGCGTCGTCCCAAAACCTCGGACATCGACACGAAGTCGTTTGCCTCGTCCAATTCGGCCTGAATTTTGAAACGACGGTACTGGCTCTTGTCGGCGCGTCCGTTGGTAAACACCACCATCGAGGCGACGGTAAAGGTTCCGTGCAGCGTCGAGATATCGAAGCACTCGATACGCATCGGCGGCGCCGGCAGCGCCAGCGCGCTTTCGAGCTCCAGGAGCGCTTGATTGGTGCGGTCGTCAGCGTACCCCGTTCGCATCATGTAGCGCATGAGGGCATGGCGCGCATTTTTGGATGCCATATCGAGCAAACGGTGCTTTTCGCCACGCTGCGGCCTATGGAGATGGCAGGAACGCTCGCGCTTGCCTGCAAGCCACTCCCCCAGCGCCTCCGCATCCTCAAGCTCGACAGAGAGGTTTATCTCAGCTGGAATATCAGCCGTCTCGTCGTAATAGCGCTTAAGAAAGCCCGACTGGAGCTCTTCCTCGTCAACATCAAGACCCTTGTCGAGAATGAACTCGCAGGTGCGAACTGTTCGGCCCTCACGCACGACAAAGACGCAAGCGGCAGAGATGGTCTCCTCGCGATAGAAACCGATGACATCGATATCGACACTGGAGGGAAAAACGACTTGCTGACGGTCGTCCAGACCCCTGATGACCTCCAAACGACGCTTGACGCGTGCCGCGCGCTCAAAATCGAGTGCCTCGGCGGCATCCGCCATCTCGGAAGTCAGCTCGTCGACGACATCCTTGCGATGGCCCGACAAAAAGCGCTCGACACGCTTGACGTTCTTGGCATAGTCTGCCGGGGAAATCGCGCCGACACACGCACCCGGCCCGCGCCCGACATGGTAGTCGAAGCAGGGACGCCCGTTTTGTGCGCAAATCATATTGACGATGTCTTCCTCGCCCTTGTGGGACTCGATGATACGGCGACAACGACGCCACTCCGCACAGGATGCAGAGCAGATGGGGATAACCTTGCGCAGCGTATCTATCGTCTCACGTGCCGCACGGCTATCGGTATAGGGTCCAAAATAGCGCGTTCCCGGCTTATGACGCTCACGCGTGTATTTGATAGCGGGATACAGGTCGCCCTTTGTAATGGCGATAAAGGGGTAGCTCTTGTCATCCTTGAGGTCGACGTTAAAGTACGGATGGTACTGACCAATCAAATTGCGCTCGAGCACCAACGCCTCGTGCTCGGTCTCCACCACGATATAGTCAAAGCTCGCCACCAGCTGCATCATCAGCGGGATCTTTTGACGCTCATCCTGCAGTGTCACGTACTGGCGCATACGGGAACGCAGGTTTTTTGCCTTGCCAACGTAGATGACATCGCCCTTGGCATCTTTCCAAAGGTAACATCCGGGCTGCGTGGGAACGCGCGAAACCTGCTCGGCGAGTGTTGGAATGTTGTCGTGACCGGCCACACGCACCTACTTGCGACGAAGCAGCGCCGAGACCTCGGGCATCTTAAGGACGACGGCAAGGCCAAAGGTAACAGCAAGCGAGACGACACCCGCAACGCAAACGTAGCCAAGAGTAATCAGAATCGAGCCGCCAAGTGCCCCGACAAAGTGCTCAAGCGCCCACATGACGCCGGCGCCTGCGGCAGCACCCAGGCCACCGAGCAAAAGGCCAAAGAAACCGCCATGCAGGATAGATTTGACCTGAAGGCCACGCAGACGACGACGCAGCCACCATAGCGAACATCCGACCAAGATCACGTAGTCGACGACATACGAAAGCGCGATTGCCGGCATACCGAAGCCCAGCACAACGCCAAACAGCAGAACCGAGCCGGCCTGGACGATGGCGGAATACAGGCAATAGCGGCTATAGGGCTTCATGTCGAGCAAGGCAGAGAAGCTCTTCTGCATCAATACGACCACGCCGTAGAGCGGCAGCGAGAACGCCAGGTAGACAAGGTACTCGGACACCAGCGTCACGCCGGATTCATCGAACTTGCCAGCACAGTAGATCATGTTGAGCGGACGCGCGAAGACAATCAGGTACAGCGCGAACGGAATCAGGAAGAACAGCATCTGGGCGACGCCACGCGAAATGCCCGTGCGAACGCTGTCGTAATCCTTCTCCTGTGCGTCGTGAGAGAGCTCGGTATAGAGCGCCGTCGAAAGCGAGGCAGCAATCAGCGCGTAGGGTAGCGTGTACCACAGGCGCGCATAGGCGATGACGGAAGGACCCGTCTCGGGCTGGACCACCAGCGCGGCAGCGTTGGTGATAGAAGTCGAGACAAACATGCACACCGTGGCGAGCAGCGTCGGGATACCGAGCGCAATCGTCTGGCGCAGCGCGGGGTCCTTAAAGTCGATATGGATATG
>CATZIG010000122.1 GCA_958419975.1 uncultured Collinsella sp. | reverse complement strand
CGCATTTTGACTGCCCGATTCACCTCATCAAGGAGTATGGCGGCTGGCGCAACCGCAAGCTCATCGACTTCTACAAGAACCTCGCGGCCACGATCTTCACCCGCTACAAGGGTCTGGTGAAGTACTGGCTCACCTTTAACGAGATCAATATGATTCTGCACCTGCCGTTTATGGGTGCCGGTCTGGTCTTTGAGGAGGGCGAGAACAAGGAGGCCGTCGAGTACCTGGCCGCCCACAACGAGCTCGTCGCCAGCGCTTGGGCAACCAAGATCGCCCACGAGATCGACCCCGAGGTCAAGATCGGCTGCATGCTCGCCGCAGGTAGCTACTACCCCTACAGCTGCCGTCCGGGCGATGTGCGCCAGGCGCAGCTTGACAACCAGAGCAACTATTTCTTCGTCGACGTCCAGAGCCGCGGCTACTACCCGGCCTATGCCGTCAAGAAGCTCGAGCGTCTGGGCATCGATGTGGGCATGACGGACGAGGACCGCGAGATCCTGGCCGCCAACACCGTCGATTTCATCAGCTTTAGCTATTACAGCACCCGTTGCTCCGCCGGTGCCGATAACCCCGATGTCGAGCGCACCCAGGGCAATGCCTTCGCCGGCGCCAAGAACCCCTACCTGCAGGAGAGCCAGTGGGGCTGGGCCATCGATCCGCTGGGCTTCCGTATTACGCTCAACGACCTGTACGACCGTTATCAGAAGCCGCTGTTTGTGGTCGAGAACGGTCTGGGCGCCAAGGATGTTGTCGAGGAGGACGGCTCCATCAACGACGACTACCGTATCGACTATCTGCGCCAGCATATTGCCGCGATGCGCGATGCGGTGACCGAGGACGGCGTTGACCTGCTGGGCTACACCACCTGGGGCCCGATCGACCTGGTGTCTGCCGGCACGGGCGAGATGTCCAAGCGCTACGGCTTTATCTATGTGGACCGCGACGACGCCGGCAACGGTACCCTCAAGCGTTCCAAGAAGAAGAGCTTTGACTGGTACAAGAAGGTAATCGCCACCAACGGCGAGGACCTGTCCTAAGGGCACTGAGGCGCTCAACCTTGGGGCTCCAACCCTCCTCGCGTACCTAAGTACGCTTCGTCGGGCTTGTCGCTCCCAATCTTGAGCACCTCAGGCCCTTAGGGGGCGGGTCTGGCCGCTGTGAATTTCGCGTGCTCATCCCCATAGCCTCCTGACCAAGGCGCCCGGCGAGCAGCTCATGCTCGCCGGGTGCCTTGCCGTCTGCGGATTTTGGGACATGTGGCCCGCTTTTTGAGCCTGCCTGTCGGTGCACTAAAAGCACTATGGGTACCCGCGCACGACATACTGGCCATGCGGCCGTCCGATCCGCGCCCGTAGCGGATCCTAGGGGCGGCAGGCTCTTCGCCATGCCGCGATTCCTGGTTGGCATAACGCATCAGGCGTATCGTCACCGCGTCTTCATTATTGCGGGCGCTATCACCGCACTGTTCCTCATGCTTTTGGCAGTCTTGCCGGCGCTGTTCGCCTTCGATCCCAAACTTTCCAACGCCGTGCCCGCCTATAGCGAGGTGTCCAAAGAGGTCGTGGATGCGCTCGTCCATTCGAGCTCTCTCCCGTTGCTTGTCGCCGCAATTGTATTTTCGATTTGGGGCGTATCGGTCTATCTGCGCTGTTTGGACTATGTGTTGCGCCGCCGCCTTGTTGCCATCGCCACCATCTGTGCCCTGTGGATGATCGAAGTCATTCTCAAGTACAAGTCGTTCACGCCGTTCTATGCCACCGTGCTGTGGTACCTGTACTACGTGCCCATGACGCTCATTCCGCTGCTCTACCAGTTGTGTGGTCTGCGCCTTGCGGGCCTGGAGCAACACCGCCTGGGTCGCCGCTACTGCGCCGCGCTGTGGATTGTGGCCATCCTGCTTATCGGATTTGTGCTCACCAACGATTTTCACCAGCAGGTCTTTCGCTTTGACCGCACAAGCGACACCTGGAGCAACGACTACACCTACGGCTGGGGTTATTTTGCCGTCCTCGCGTGGACGGCCTTTGATTTCGTGGCCTTTTTTATCCTGGTTGGTCGGTCCTCGTCCTTTCGCATCCAGCGTTTCTCGGGCACGGCGGCGCTCGTACTGCTGGGTGGCGCATTCTTTGCCATCTCATATGCGTTGCGCGTGCCCTGGGCATGGAGGCTCAACTTTTCGCTCGTCTATTGCGTCCTGTGCGTGGTGGCGATGGAAATCTGTCTCGATTGCGGTGTCATTCCGTCGTATCACGACATCGCCGGCATCTTCGACACCTTGCCGCTCGACCTCAAAGTTCTAACGCGCGATCTGCAGGAAGTCTATGCCACGCCGGTGTCAAAGCCAATGCTGGTAGGCGTGCGCGAGGAGTTGCGGACCCAGGAGCACGGCCGCGCCCATGCCTTTGCTGTGGCGTCCGATCCCGATGTAATGTATCGCACCTTTCCGCTGCTGGGTGGATCGGCGCTGCTTGCCCAAGACGTGTCGGAGCTCAACGAGCTTAACCGTGAACTGGCACATCGTCGCATGGAGCTGCAGCGTCAAAACGAGCTGCTCGCCGCCGACTACGACCTTAAGACGCATTTGGCAGATCAAGAGGCCGAGACCTTGCTGGTCCAAGACGTGGACCAAGCGCTTGCCCGCGCGCTCGAAGGGATGTACGACCTGCTGAGCTCGCTGCCGCCGTTGACCGACGAAGCGTCTTCGCACGAGCGTTACCGCATGCTGCAGCGCGCCAAGATGCTCGTCGCCTATTGCAAGCGCAAGGGGTCGCTCACGTTGGCGCAGCACGGGGAGAGCGGTTTTGACCGCGACCGTATTCAGCTCATTGCCAACGAGCTCGCAAGCGACCTGCGCACCATCGATATCGATTGCGCCTCGATTATCGCCATACGGCGCCCGTTGCACGCCAGTACGGTAAGCGCGCTGTACGACTGCGTGTATGACTTTGCGTTTTTTGCCTACACCACCGACCATCCGGCGCTTATGTATCACTTGGGCGACCATGACCGATGCAGTGTCGAGCTGCGCGCCACGCTTTTTTCCAACGATGATGAAGATCTTTCGCAGACGCCCGCTGCGCAAGAGCTCGAAAGCGCTCTGCAAGGGCGCAGCGTGGCATACCGCCTTGAGGGCGAGCCCGGCCAGTTGCGCATGATCGTCTTGATGCCGAGGGCGGGTGAGTGACGATGCAGATTTCGCTCATCCTTCCCCAAATCGTTGCGCTCGATGTTGTCTTTGCCCTGGCTGCGTGTCTGCAGACGATCCACGTCCCGCTCATTTCATCGCGCCGCTCGTCCTATAACCGTAAGGTGATTTGCGCCTACGAGGCGAGCCTCGTGGTTCACCTGGTGGTTTCGGCGCTTATCCTGTTCGCGTCGTCTGGCTCGTATCTGGTGGCGCCGCTTGACGTTTGCGCCGGGGCAATGGGCGGAGTGCTGTGGCTCAATGCCGCAATCTTTGCCTATGGCGTGGTGCTTATGGTGCGCTATCGTCGCCCCGTCATGCTGGTCGAGCTGCTGCTTGTTGTCGCCGTTACACCGCCGGTGGTTTTTGCCATGGGCTCGACGTGGACCGTTGTCCTTATCGCAGAGGGAGCGTTCTTCCTGTTCCGTTCCATCGCGGCGCTCTTGATGGACGTCCGTAACCGCCAGGAGGATATCACCGCGTTCTCGACGACCGTGACCATCAACGTGATTCCCGTGGGCATCCTGTATCTGGACCCGAGGGGCCGTCCGCTGCTCATGAACCGCTGCATGCGCAAAAACCTGGTGGAACTTCATATGCCCACCGATCTAGGTGACATGAGCGGCACATGGAACGACCTGCGCAAACTTAGCATGCAAATGCCCGAAAGCAGTAGGAACCGTGTGCGGATTAACTTGGACCGTTTTGGTGAGGCTCGCGCGGTGATCGAGATTTCTCCCGCCGAGATTCGCCTATTTGTGCACGACGAGGTTATGGTTTCGGGCCGTTCGTTCGAGCGCATTATCGGTCTTGATGTGACAGAGTGCGCGCATGCTCATGACCGCCTGGCGCATGCCAACCGACTGCTCGAGCTTGCGGGCCAAGAACTTCAAGCGCAGATCGAAGAGGTCAAAAAGGTCGCCGACAATGCTGCCTACCTGCGCATGCGCGCCCGCGTGCACGACGTGATCGGGCAGCGCCTGTCCATCCTTCATCGCTATTTGGAGGAGGGTCGCCTTGACGACGAGTCGCTCGAGCAGATCGATCCGCTGCTGCGCTCAATCTCCGACGACTTGCGCAGCGGCGGCGACAGCGAGCCGGCGGAGCAGCTTGGTGATATCGTCCATGCTTTTGGCCTGGTGAGTGTGCAGATCGATGTTGAGGGTGCGCTGCCTGAGGACGCGCGTGTCGCGGCGGCCTTTTTGCAGATTATCCGCGAGGCCTCGACCAACGCCACCAAGCACGCGCAGGCCCACCAGGTCCATGTGCACCTGTGGCAGGAGGAGTCGAACGGATGCGACATCGCGCGCATGACCATCTCTAATGACGGCGCGCCAGCCCCCGTATCGTATCGCGAGGGAACGGGTATCCCTGGTATGAGGCATGTCGCACAGAATCTGGGTGGCAGCCTAGAGGTCCACGCCGCCCCACCCTTTACGCTTACGGTATCCATTCCGCTTAACGCCAACGCCACGTCCCAAAGGAGAAGCTCATGATCCGCGTGTTGATCGTCGAAGACCAGGCCATTCTGCGCGAGAGCCTGGCGCGCTCCGTTGGCGACCAGCCCGATATGACTGTTGTTGCCGCCATCGCCGATGCCTCCGAGGCCTTAGGTGTCGCGCTCAAGGAGCGCCCGGACATGATACTGATGGACGTATGCACCGAGCATGATTCCAACGGCATCGTGGCGGCGGCGCGTATCAAGGAGCAGCTGCCCGAGTGTCGCATCATTATCATGACCGGCATGCCCGAGATCACCTTTGTCGATCAGGCGCGCGAGGCGGGCGTCGATAGCTTTGTGTACAAGAACGTCGGTATCGACGAGCTGTTCGCCGTGATGCGCTCCACGCTGGCGGGCTATTGCACGTTTCCCAAGCCGCCCGAGAGCATTTTTTCGGGCACGGCAGCTCTCGACGATGTCGAGCTATCGATTTTGCGCCTTGCCTGCGAGGGCAAAAGCCGTCGCGAGATCGCGGCCGAGCTGTTTATGAGCGAGGGCACCATCAAGCGTCGCATCTCGGAGATCCTGAGCAAGACCGGCTACGACAACATCATGCGTCTTGCCGTGCATGCGGTGACCGAGGGCAGCATCGTCCCCAATATGGAGCGCTAAAGCTCGTCGCGCATCGGCATAAAAACGGCGGGGCCGCAGGATTAACTCCTGCGGCCCCGTCTGGTGTGCGCGGATGCGTCCGCCAATCCGCGGCTGTCGTGGTCTGCCGCTACGCGATGGTTGCGCTGTAAGAGGCGACGTCCTCGTAGGAATCGGTCAGGTAGGCGTCGATGCCGATGGTCGTGTTGACCAGGTCGTCAAGGCTGTCAAGCTCGCCGCTCGAGAATGTGAATTCCTCAGTGGCGTTGGTGCCGGGCATCAGGTGAGCCGAGAACCAGGGTTCCTTCATGGTGCCGTTGACGTTGGTCTTGCCGGAGGGAGCGTAGAAGGTCAGGTCCTTGTCGCTCTTGTTGGTGATGTTAACAACAAAGCCGATGTCACCCCAGTCGTCCTTGAACTTCTCGGTGATGGTGATGGTGCACAGGTCGTCATCGGCGACGGTGACGGCGGGGGAGATTTCGATGCTCTGGACGTCGTCGTCTTCGACGGCCTCATCGATCTCTTCTTCCTTCTCGGCCGCCTCGCGATCCTTCTTCACCGTGCCGGACAGGTCCTTGTCGGACTTGGTAAAGATGAGCTTGTCGCCGTCCACCTCAAGGACGAGCTTGTCGTCTTTGAGCTTCAGGTCGTGCGACTCATCTTCGGCGGTAATCGTTACGGTGGTGGCGTCCTTGGCCTCCCATTTCAGGTCGGCGACCTCAAGGAAC
>CATZIG010000121.1 GCA_958419975.1 uncultured Collinsella sp. | reverse complement strand
CGCTCGGCGGGCGCATCGACCGCGTAGATGTGGATGCCGAGAATCGCGCCGTGGTAATCGACTACAAGCATCGCACGGGCGTTGAGGAGTTTAAGCTCGCCGACCCTACGGTGCGCGACGAGGAATCGGGCACGGCGCCCATCGACGACCCGCGCTGGCTGCCACCCCATACCCAGACACTCATCTACGCGCAGGCCATGCGTCGGGCGCTGGGCCTAGATACCCGTGCTGCGCTCTATTTCTCGACCAAGGGCGGCAAGCCCGCGCTGCGCGGCGCGGCGAGTGCCGAGTTGCTCGAGGAAGAGCGTGGTGACGGTCGCATCCCGGGCCTCAAGAAGGGCTTCCCGGGCGAGGGCGGCAGCATGGACTTCGATGCCCTGCTCGACCGCGTGGAGACCGGCATTGCCGAGCGCCTGCGCGAGCTCGAGGCAGGTGACGTCGCCGCTGTCGACCCGACATCGGCGCAAGCCGCGCATGCGCGCTGTTCGTATAACCACCAAGGAACGTTTGTAAGGAGGGACGTGTAGACCATGGATCTTTCGACTTTGATGCCGCAACAGCTGCAGATTGTCAAAACGCTCGACCGTCCGCTATTTGTCTCGGCGGGCGCCGGTTCGGGCAAGACCTTTACCCTTACGCGCCGCATCGTCTACGCGCTCTCGCCCGAATCCGGTCCGTTCGTTGAACATCTGGATCAGGTGCTCGCTATTACCTTTACCAAAGATGCCGCGGCCGAGATTCGCGACCGCGTGCGCCGTGCGCTTATCGACGAGGGCATGGACGAGGAAGCACTGACCGTCGACGACGCGTGGATTTCGACCATTCACGGCATGTGCTCGCGTATCCTGCGCGCGCATGCGCTGGAGCTGGGCATCGACCCCGAGTTCACGGTGCTCACCGATACCGACGAGCTTATGGACCAGGCTGTTGAGCATGTGCTGGGCCGCGCGACGGCGCCCGATGCCGCGCCCGAGCTCGCCGCTTCGCTTAGGGCCCTCTACGCTTGGTATCCCATGGCGGGCGAGGGCGGTTCCTTTGGCGGCGGTACGACCATCAAGGGTCTGGTGCGCGACCTGCTGGAGCTGTCGAGCCAGTTGCCGGGCGGTATGGACGACGTGCGCGTGACGCGCGGCCAGGCCGATACCTCGGCACTCGCCGATGCCTATCACGCGGCGCTGGGTGCGAGCAAGGCTTCGACCGAGAAGGCGCAGGCGGCGCTCGATGCCATCGACGCGTTCGAGGCGAGCGGCAAGACCATGGCCGATGCGGCGCGACTCATGATGTCGTGCACCATGCCGCGCGCGAGCAAGGCATTCCCTAAGGAGCAGGCCGAGCTGCTCAAGGCCGAGGCCGCCGATGCGTTTATCAATATCGTGCTTGCCTGCGGTGGCCCGGCGCTCGATGCGCTGGTGGGCCTGGCCCGTTCCGTGGAGGCGGAGTACCGTGCGCTCAAGGCCGACCAGTCCGCGCTCGACAATAACGATCTGCTGCGCATGGCATATGAGGCGCTGCGCGATTATCCCGCCATCCGAGCCGCCTACGAGGGCCGCTTTAAGATGGTCATGATCGATGAGTTCCAGGATACCGACCAGATGCAGGTCGATTTGATTCGCTATCTGACGGGCGCGGGGGAGCGCGCGTTGTGCACCGTAGGCGATGCGCAGCAGTCCATCTATCGCTTCCGTGGCGCCGAGGTCGAGGTGTTCCGTCGCCAGGAGCGCAAGGTGGGCTCGTCTGCCGCGCCCGAGGCGACTGCCGTGGCCGACGCCCCTGCTGGCGAGCTCGTCAAACTTGTGCGCAACTTCCGCAGCCACGACGAGGTGCTGCGTTACGTGGCACGCGTCTTCGACGGCGATGACGGCGGCCTGATGCAGGGTTTTTTGGATCTTGAGGCGAGCGACGGCCGCAAGGACACGCTGGTGGCAGACGCCTCGCGTCGCCAGGCCCTCTTTGTTGCCGGCGGCAGTACGCAGGAGCGCACGCTGGCAAAGGCCCGTGCGATCGCCGAGCGTTTCCATGCGCTCGCCAAAGCGGGGCAGCCCCAGGGCAGCATGGTCCTGCTGCTGGGCCGCATGACCAACGCCGATGTCTATGCGCAGGCCTTCCGCGACCAGGGACTCGACTGCGTGATCGCAGGCGGCTCGGTCTTTGCTCAGGCTGCCGAGGTCCAAACGGTGCGTGCCCTGGTGTGCGCGCTCGCCAATCCGGCCGATACGGCGCAGGGTCTTATGCCGCTGTTGGCCTCGCCGATGTTTGCACTCGGCGCCCAGGAGTTCCTGACGCTGGCGACCAAACTCGACGAGCAGACGGGCGAGACGTCGCGCCGCAACATCGACGCGGGCATCATGAGCGATTCCGATGTGCCGGGTTTGCAGAACCTGCCACTCGTGACGCGCGCCCGCGAGGTTCTGCGGTATGCACTTCGTCGCGTGGGACGTGATTCGTTCGCCAACATCGCGCGCGACGTGGTCAATGCTTCCGGCTGGTTTGTGCGTCTGGCGCAGCGCGGCCCCGAGGGCAAGGCCATTGCTGCCAACGTGCTCAAGGCGCTCGACGCCGTGGCCGAGGCAGAGGCTGAGCTCGGCAACTCGCCGCGTTCCATCGCGCTGGCCTTCGACCGCTTCTTGGCGGGCAAGGAGGCCCCGGGTGCCCTCAACGAGGAGGGCGACGGCGCGGTGCGTATCATGACCGTGCATGCATCCAAGGGCCTGGAGTATCCGGTCGTGGCGGTTGCGGAGTGCTTTGGCGTGCGTAAGTCCTCGGGTGCGGCACAGATGGGTCGCGTCGATGGCGGAGCGCAGGTCGTGGCACTGCCGGCACGCTTCGACGGCGTTAAGCTCGCCGACGGAACCTTTGTGAAGGGCGACGACGTCAAAAAGCAGTTTGAGCATGCGTTTAAGGGCAAGGGCACGTCGCTGTGGCTGCCGCCGGAGCTCATGGAGGACGTTTGTGCGACGGGTTCTCCCGCCGAGGCATTTGCTCGCCTGCGCAACGACGACCTGCAGCTCTCGCTCGAGGAGCGGGCCCGCCTGCTCTATGTCGCCATGACGCGAGCACGCGAGCTGGTCATTCTGGCGATGGATGCCGGTGTGAGCCGTGGCAAGGTGACGGCGCCGACCTTCGATGTCGAGACGGATCTGACCTACGACGTGCTGCGCCGTATTTTGCCGACCGACGCTCTGGACACGCCGCAGCTCGATAGCGACCGCCTGGTGTTCGACAACTCCCAGCCGGGCGACTACGAGCTCATTTCGCTCACGGACTTTACCTTTGGCGAGCAGGCGTTTGAGGCAAACGCTTCGCTGGATGCCGAGGGCAGGCTTGTTCGCGGCGATGTCGATGTCGCCGATAGTGCTGCGCACTCAACTGTGCCCGGTCCTGCCGACCCCAAGCCCGATTCGTTTGAGCTTGTGTATCCCCAGGCAGTGGGCGTGCGCATGGGCATCTGTCCGTATCCGATGCGTGACTCGTATAGCTACTCGTCAATCGCCGCGGCACTCCATGCCGAGACGGAAGACCGTGCCGCCGAGGCTCGTGTTCCCATGGACGAGTCCGGCGATGATGCAGAGTCGGATGGCTCGGAGATGACGGATGCAGACGTGGCTGCCGTTGAGCCCGCCGGCAATCCCATGGCCTTGGGTTCGGCCTTCCACGCCGCCTGCCAGTGGCTCATCGAGATGGGTGCCGATGCGCTGCCTGCTGAGCGTGCCGACGCCTTGGCTCGCCTGTGGTGCCTGACGCCGGAGCAGCGCGAACGCTTCGATGTTGCCCTGGACCGCTGGCTCAAGTCGGCTGTTCGTGCCGACCTGCTCGCGTGGCCGTGCGTTCGCGCCGAGGTGCCGTTCTTTTCGCTGGGCTGCGAGGACGAGGACATCGCTCGCTACGGTGCCTATGCCGAGGGCGCCATCGATGCACTGGCCACCGACCTGGCCGATCCGTCGCGCGCGCTGGTCATCGACTATAAGACGGGCGGCACGCCGGACGAGACGCCGGACCAGCTGCTCGAGAAGCACGCCCTGCAGGCGCGCGTTTACGCCGACGTGTTGCACAAGGCGGGCTTTGAGACGGTGACGGTCAAGTTCGTTCGCGTGGAGCAGGCGAATCCAGCCATCTTCGTCGAACCCGCCGAACCTCAAGTAGTCACCTACAATCTCTAGCCCTCAGATAACTTGCGGTGGAATACGGACTGTTTTGGCCAAAAAAGCCGCCAAACAGTCCGCATTTCACCGCAACTGCAAGAGGGGCCGTGTTGGTTTGGCTAGGTTCGGGTACCGTCCGCGCCGTGCGGTAAAATCGTTCAGTCAGAACACGAACCCGCATCGGAGCTCATCACATGGCATTCGTCCATCTGCACAATCACACTGTTTTTTCCATGCTCGACGGCGCAACCCGTATCCAGGATATGGTCAATCGTGCCGTTGAACTTGGCATGCCCGCCGTGGCCATTACCGACCACGGCTACATGTATGGCGTGCCCGACCTGGCGCTGGCCTGTGACGCCGTCAACCACAACACGCCCGAGTACAAAACCTGGAGCCACGACAAGGCCTTCTTGGAAAAGGACCGCCGCGACGAGCTGATAGAGCCCGATCCCGAGGAAAACCCGCGCGAGCATGCCCAGTATGTGAAGGACATGGCCATGTGGGACGAGAAGGGCAACATCGACGAGCTCAAGCCGCCCCTGGTCATCAAGCCCATCTTTGGCTGCGAGGTCTACTTTACGCCGGACGAGACCCTTGCCCGCGACCACAAGCCCGAGCTCTACCACATGATCCTTCTGGCCAAAGACCAGGAAGGCTACGTCAACCTGATGCAGACGGTTTCCGAGGCCGCCGTGCAGGGCTTTTACTACAAGCCCCGTGTGACGCTCGACAACCTGCGCCGCCATGCCAAGGGCATGATCTGCACGAGCGCCTGCATCGCGGGCATCATCCCCAAATACATCGACCGCGGCGACATGGAAGGCGCCATCAAGTGGGCCGAGACCTTCCGTGATACCTTCGAGCCCGGTGACTTCTACATCGAGATCCAGGAACACGGCATCACCACCGACAACGGCCTGACTGACGAGCAGATGGACCGCACACTCATCGACATCGCCAAGCAGGTGGGCGTCAAGGTCATCGCCACCAACGACTTCCACTACCTGCGCCGCGAGGACGCGCCCGTGCAGGACGTCATCATGTGCATCGGCATGAACGCCAAGGTCGACGACCCCAACCGCATGCGCATGACCGGCTCGGAGTTTTACATGAAGACCGAGGAGGAGATGCGGGCGATGTTCCCGTATTGCCCCGAGGCCTGCGACAACACGCTCGAGATCGCCGACAAGTGCTACGTTGAGCTGGACTGGGACTCCATCATCCTGCCGCGCTTCCCGTTGCTCGACCCCGGCGAGACGCACGAGAGCCAGTTCCGCCGCGAGTGCGAGAAGGGCCTGCGCCAGCACTACGGTGACGACTGGGCCACGCGCGAGATCGGTGGCGTCAACATCAAAGAGCGCTTTGAGTACGAATACAAGGTCATTTGCGACAAGGGCTTTGCCGCCTACTTTTTGATCGTTGCCGAGTACGTGCAATGGGCCAAAGACAACGGCATCGGCGTCGGCCCCGGCCGTGGCTCGGCCGCCGGCGCTATCGTCGCCTACGCCATGAACATCACCGCGTTCGACCCGCTCGAGAACGGCCTGATGTTCGAGAGGTTCCTGTCTCCGCAGCGTACCGAGATGCCCGATATCGATATGGACTTCGACGATGAGCGGCGCCTCGAGGTCGTGGAGCACGTTCGCCAGCTCTACGGCCCCGAGAAGGTCACCCACGTTATCACCTACTCGACCATCAAGGCTAAGCAGGCCATCAACGATGCCGCGCGCGTTCTGGACTATCCGGTCTACATGGGCCAGCGCCTGTCCAAGATGGTCTCGAGCGACCCCAAGGTCAAGCTCAAGCAGGTGCTCGAAAAGCAACCCGGCAAAGAGGATCTGTTTAACCCCGACTTTGCCGAGGCCTATAAAAAGGATGACGACGCCCGCCGTATCATCGACACGGCG
>CATZIG010000120.1 GCA_958419975.1 uncultured Collinsella sp. | reverse complement strand
TTCTTTTTACTCGTTCCCTCAATGAGCGCCGGCACCACAGTATGAAGCTCACCCTGGTTATACTCGTGTGCCGTGGTCTCGATAACCTTAACCAGGCGGTTGAAACGTTCGAGAATAACCTCATGCGGCGCAGGATCGTCAATCTCTGCGGCCGGGGTACCGGCGCGCTTGGAATAGATGAAGGTATAGGCCTGGGCATAGCGGACCGTCTCGGCAAGCGAGAGCGTCTGCTCAAAGTCTTCTTCAGTCTCGCCTGGGAAGCCAACGATGATGTCGGTCGAGAGCGCGATATCGGGCATCCGGTTGCGAATGCGATCGACCAGGCCCAGATAGTCCTCGCGTGTATAACGGCGATTCATTTCCTTGAGAATGCGCGTCGAGCCCGACTGGACGGCCAGGTGCAGCTGCGGCATAACAGCAGGCGTCTCGGCCATGGCGTCGATGGTCTCGGGCAGCAGATCCTTGGGATGCGAAGACGTAAAGAAGATGCGCTCCACGCCCGTATCGCCCACGGCACGTAGCAGATCGGCAAAACGCGGCTTGCCAAACAGATCGCGACCATATGAGTTAACGTTTTGGCCCAGAAGCGTAATCTCACGCACGCCCTGGCGCACCAAACCAGTCACCTCGTCGACAATCTCCTCGAAGGGGCGGCTCTTTTCGCGACCGCGCACGTACGGCACGATGCAATAGGTGCAGAAATTATTGCAGCCCGTCATGATGGGCACCCAGGCGTGATACTGGGTCTCGCGATGCCACGGCATGCTCATGGCATCCGTATCCTCATGCTCATTGGTGCGGATATGACGCTTGCCGTCAAGGAACGCCTCGGCAATGAGCTCGGCCACATGTGCGATAGAATGCGTGCCAAAGATGACATTGACGTTATCGACGTTGGTGAGCAGGCCCTCGCCATCACGCTGCGCAATGCAGCCGCCCACGGCAACCACACGCTTGCCCGAAGGCGAAGGCGGCAGGCTTTTGCAGGAATTGCACTGACCGTACAGGCGAGTATCGGCGGCCTCGCGCACGCAGCATGTCATGAAGACAACGATATCGGCATGCGCGGGATCGAGCGCCATGAGGCAGCCATACGAATCAAGCAGACCGCTCACACGCTCGGAGTCGTGCTGATTCATCTGACAGCCAAAGGTGCGGATAAAGTAGGTTTTACCGGCAAGAATATCGCGTACGGAACGCTGGTCCATGTGCATAAGTCCTAACGATGGGGAGCGAAACAAGGCAAGCAGGAGCTATGCCACAGGCTTAACATCATCCATGACGACGTTATCCATAGCAGCTCGATTGATCTGGTGAACGTAGATAGAAAGGCGGATGGCCGTGCGCGACTCCCCGTTAATGAGGATGTCGGAGAACACGGGCGCGCAGGAAATATCAAAACCGGTTGGAATCAAAAAACCGCGCGCGATAGCCACGGCCTTAATGGCCTGGTTGACAGCACCAGCGCCGACACACTGGATGTTGACGGGTACACCATCCTTGACCATGCCGGCGATGGCGCCGGCAACGGACGCGGGCGATGATTTGCTTGATACCTTCAGGCAATCCATGAAGAAACTCCTGCGTTTAAAAGTACGTTTTAACTGCAATAACTGTATCGTACCGAGTGGACTCGGTAAAGGCACTATTCCTCTTTAGCAAGATCGAAGGTCACAGTGATTCGATCACGCGAAACACGAATCTTTGGGTCGCCGCAAAGGTTGAGATAGTACCGGGCGGCAAGGTCATTAAAGTCGCGCTCCACGGCACGCGAAAACTGTGCCATGTCATCCTTGGCAATACGTAGCCCGCGACGATCCTTCGCGAGATCGACAGGAGCCGGCGCATGCGAGGACGAATCACGCTCGCGCAGCAGACGCGCGGTCACACCGCGAACGGGCTTAATCTGCCCTGCCAAAATGCGATGGGCCGTGCGCTCGGACATCTCAAGACCCAAACCCGAACAAATACGGATAAAGTCCTCGGCATCAGAGGCAAGGCCTAAACGGTCGACAACTGGAAGCTCGCTCTCGTCATCAATGAACAGGAGACGCGACGTATCAAGCCGACTTGACGCCTGAGCATAAAGGGTCGCGGCAATCTCAGACGGAGAACCAAGATAGACATCGCAACCACGCAACTCCTCGAGCGCAAACTCACAAGCAGCGCGAATAATATTATGCGGGCCGCGAGCACAGACATAACGTCCGTCCTCATCCTTGACGGCCTGGGGCCAGCTGGACTGATCGGCACGCTCACTGAGGCGGTCGGCCGCAACGCTCACCTTAAAGGCCGAGCCAAGGTCGACACCAGACGTGACCACACGGGCCTCGTCGGTGTTCTGCTTGATCGAAAACAATGCCATGCCACGACCGTGAACGCCCCAACGGTCCATCTTCATGCTCTCGAGCTTGGAGGTAACGCGGGCATCGAAGATTCGCTCTTGCATATCCTGCGGAACGCCCGAACCGTTATCCAGAAAGACAAGCGTGCGGACGCCATCTTCCTTGGTCGTGGCGAGATAGACTTTGTCGGCGCCGGCATCGCGAGCATTACGGAGCATTTCGATGACGATATCCTCGACATGCTGAATGTCGTGCTTTGCCTGGCGCCGCTCGGCCTCCGAAACGCGGAGGCGGACATACCCCTCGCCAAGGTTCTCCTCGACGCGAAGGTTGCCCTCCCCCGACATCGACGCGATAAATGAGATGAGCTCGTTCGCGTCGCTCATGTTATTTAGCGATATCGACAGCGCGGCTCTCGCGAATCACGACGACGCGCACCTGACCGGGATACTCCATCTCTTCCTCGATCTGATGGGCGATATCGTGAGCCAGGACCGTGGACTGGGCATCGGAGATCTTGTCCGGCTGAACCATGACGTGGACCTCGCGACCGGCCTGCATGGCATAGGTACGCTCGACGCCGTCATGGGAGTTGGCGATCTCCTCGAGCTTCTCAAGACGCTTGATGTAGTTCTCGGCAGACTCGCGACGGGCACCGGGGCGAGAGGCAGAGACAGCATCGGCGGCCTGTACCAGGACATCGAGCACCGTGTTGGGATCGACATCGGCATGGTGAGCCTCGATAGCGTGGACGATAACGGGCTTCTCACCATAACGGCGGGCAAGCTCGGCGCCGATGACGGCATGCGGGCCCTCGACGTCGTGGTCGATTGCCTTGCCCAGGTCGTGCAGCAGGCCGGCGCGCTTGGCGGTCACAACGTCCAGGCCAAGCTCGGAAGCCATCACGCCGCACAGGTCGGAGACCTCGAGGGAGTGCTGAAGCACGTTCTGGCCAAACGAGGTGCGGTAACGAAGAGCACCGAGGGTCTTGACGATCTCGGGGTGCAGATCATGAATGCCGGTGTCGAAAGCAGCCTGCTCGCCGGCCTCGCGCACGCGCTGCTGAACCAGGTCGGCAGCCTTGTGATACATCTCCTCGATGCGGGCGGGGTGAATGCGGCCGTCGGCGATGAGGTTCTCGAGGGCGACACGGGCGGTCTCGCGACGGACCGGGTCGAAGCTCGAAAGAACGACGGTCTCGGGCGTGTCGTCGATCACGAGGTTGACGCCGGAAACCTGCTCGAAGGTCCGGATGTTGCGACCCTCGCGACCGATGATACGGCCCTTGAGGTCATCAGAGGGAATGTGCACGGAGGTAACGGTGACCTCGGCTGTGTGGTCGGCAGCGCAGCGCTGAATCGCCAGGGACAGAATCTCCTGGGCGGTCTTGTGGCACTCGGCGCGAACCTGCTGCTCGGACTCGCGAATGATCGTGGCAGCCTCGTGGGTGACCTCGCCGCGAACCTTATCGAGGAGCTCCTTGTGGGCGTCCTCGCGGGTCAGGTCGGCGATACGCTCGAGCTCGGAGGTCTGCTTGGCGCAGAGCTCCTCAAGCTCGCGGGAGCGCTTCTCGACCTGACCGGCCTGGCTGGACAGCTGGTGCTCACGCTTGTCGAGAGCGTCGTTTCGGCGATCAAGGGACTCCTCGCGCTGCATCACGCGGTTCTCGAGCGTACGAATCTCGCTCTTACGCTGCTTGTCCTCGGCCTCGGCGGCCTGCTTGTTCTTGATGATCTCCTCTTTAGCCTCGAGCAGAGCCTCTTTTTTGAGGGTCTCGGCCTGACGCTTAGCATCACCGATCAGGGACTCAGCCTGTGCGTGTGCCGACTGGATCTTTTCGTCGGCCTCGTGAAGACTACCCTGCTTGGCGGTGCGCATGTAGGCAATGGCGGCGATGGCACCCAAAACGATGCCAACGAGCGCTGCGATGATAGGCATGCTCACTCCTTTTAATGGATTCGTTACACAACAAAGCGAACCGTCCTTACGAACGGCTCGCGACATTTGAGTAATATGGGCACAGCTTATGCGGGTCGGATACAGATAAACATATAAACAAACTCATCACAGATGAGCACATATCACAAAGCAAATGACAGTGTTTATCGTACGTTGAACCACAACAACTGTCAAATAAATGGCCCCAGCACGGCGGCTAAAACGCGGTGAACGGCAGGGCCACAAAGCGCATACGCCTAAACTGCACATTCCTCGCGTTCGGCATCGAGACGTGCCTTAACGGCATCGGCGGCGATGTGATACGAGAAGCCTTTGCCTATCAAAAACCGAACCAGTTTTTCGAATCCGCGCGTCTCTGGAACACGACGCTTGGCGAGCAGGGCTGACGCACGCGCCAAATCGTCTTCGACGGCAAAATAATCCTCGGGATAACCGGGAATGTCATCGAGCACGACATGACGGCGCTTGAGCTCGGTCTCGATTTTGCGCTGTCCCCAACCGCGCCGCTTGCGCTCCTCGATAAAGTACGAGCAAAAGCGGCTCTCGTCTAAAAAGCGATACTCGGTGGCGCGCTCGACGGCGAAATCGATCGCAGGCTGGTGAAAGCCGTAGCGAGCCAGCTTGTCACGGACCTCACCCGTCGCATGGTCGCGGCGCGATAACATCTCGGTCACCATGGTAAGTGCACATTTACGCTCAATGAGCTGCACCGCCTCACGGAAGTTGTCCCAATCACAGGGAAGATCGGGGCGGTATTTGACATACAGCCGCGCGACCCGCACGGGAATCCAAATGGACCGCTCAAAACCGCCCTCAAGCTCACAATCGATATGTGCGCAAGGCTTTTTGGACGCATACCCGCTCGAGAACGAGGAGGCCGCCTTCTTATCGGGAAAGACGACCGTGGCCTCGGTCACCGTATACGACATGAGCGTAACCGCTACTCGTCGTCATCATCGAGCATGGCGGAACCATCGATGGCGTAAAGCTCGTCAAACTCCTCAGGCGCAGGCTGATCGGTCAGCTCGACCTCGGACGGAGCATCGTCATCAAACTCAAGTCCGCAGGCAAGGCGGACCTTATGCTCAATCTCGTCAGCGCAATCGGGGTGTTCGCGCAGGAACGCCTTGGCGGCCTCGCGACCGTTGCCGAGCTTGTCCTCGCCATAGGCAAACCAGGAGCCCATCTTCTTGCAGATGCCGCACTCGACAGCCATGTCCAGAATCGAGCCCTCCTTGGAGATGCCCGTACCGTACATGATGTCGAACTCAGCAGAACGGAACGGAGCTGCCACCTTGTTCTTAACGACCTTGGCGCGCACGCGGTTACCGATAACCTCGTCCTTAAGCTTAATGCTGTCGATACGGCGAATGTCGATACGCACCGAAGAGAAGAACTTAAGGGCGCGGCCGCCCGTCGTAGTCTCGGGGTTGCCGAACATGACGCCGATCTTCTCACGCAGCTGATTAATGAAGATGCACGTCGTGTTGGACTTAGAAAGCGAGCCGGCGAGCTTACGGAGCGCCTGGCTCATCAGGCGAGCCTGAAGACCGACCGTAGTGTCGCCGATTTCTCCCTCGATCTCGGCACGCGGGGTCAGCGCGGCGACAGAGTCGACGACGATGGCATCGATGGCGCCGGAACGCACAAGCATGTCAACGATCTCGAGCGCCTGCTCACCCGTATCGGGCTGGGAAATCAGTACCTCGTCGATATCCACGCCAATGCGCGCGGCATACGTGGGATCAAGCGCATGCTCGGCATCGATACATGCCACAACGCCACCCATTGCCTGGGCCTCTGCCAAAATCTCGAGCGAAAGCG
>CATZIG010000119.1 GCA_958419975.1 uncultured Collinsella sp. | reverse complement strand
CCTTTTGCGGCGGGGTCACCATGACCACGCGTTTGACGCCGGCCACCTTGGCGGGAATGGCGTTCATAAGCACGGTGGAGGGATACTGCGCGCGACCGCCCGGCACATAGATGCCGGCCGCCGCGAGCGGGGTCACCTTAACGCCGAGCATCGTGCCGTCCGGGCGCGTAGTAAACCAGCTCTGTTCGACCTCGCGCTGGTGGAACTCGCGAATCTGGCGTGCAGCCTTTTCGAGCGCCGCGACAAAGGCGGGATCAAGGCCTTCGAGCGCGGCATCAATCTGCTCTTGCGGCAAACGGAAGCTCTGCAGCTCAACGCCGTCAAAACGCTGGCAGTAATCGCGGACCGCGGCATCGCCATTGGCACGCACGTTGGCCACGATATCGCGGGCGGCGTCGACGATGTTTTGCGGCAGCACGCCCTTACGGTTGAGCTGGTTGGTAACGAGGCGCTCACCGGGAGCAAGCTTGATGGTCTTCATATCGGTATCCCCTATCGGTCGAGGTTTTGTTCGAAAAACGAGAGACCGGGCGGCGGTGCCAATCAGCCCGCAGCCCGGACGTTGGGGCGCCCGTACGTGCTCGCGCTATTGTGCCGAGCCCGCAACGGGCTCAAAATGCTTGTCCTTCACGGCCGCCGCCAAGCGATCTGCCAGATTGCGCACGCGCGGATCCAAGCGAGCGGCACCCGGATTGACAAAGAAGCGGGCCGTGCAGTCCATGATGCGGCCGGTGATGACCAGGTCGTTGTCGCGCAGCGTGGCACCCGTGGCGGTAATGTCCACGATGCGGTCGGTCATGCCAACGATGGGGCCCAACTCAATATTGCCGTGCAGCGAAACGATGTCGGCATTCACGCCACGCTCGGCATACCAAGCGCTCGCGATGCGCGGGTACTTGGTGGCCACGCGAAGAGAACCGCGGCGAGCATAGTTGCGCTCGGCCTGGCCAGCGCGCCATGCGGGCTCCGCCTCGATAAACGTGCACAGGCCGTAGCCCAGATCGACCAGCTGCAGCAGGTTAAGGTCGGCCTCGATAAGCGAATCCCAGCCGCAGATGCCGCAATCGGCACCACCGCAGCCCACAAAGGCGGGCGCATCGCTGGGGCGCACAATGACAAACTCGATATCGCCGACCGTGCCCTCACCAGCGTGTGTGTCGCGGCCGCGCACGATGAGGTGACGACCGGGATCGCGCAGCTCCGAGACATCCAAGCCCGCGGCCTCGAGCACGTCGAGCGTGTCGGCCTTGAGCGAGCCCTTGGGCACGGCAATGCGCAGCGGACCCTCGGTGCCGCGGCCCACGGCATGGTCACCATCGGAAGCAGTGTCCTCGGCCGAGGTGCGCGCGGCCTCCAGACGCTCGAGCGAAAAGGCGAAGCCCGCCGCCGGCACCTCGATGCCGTCGCCAAATGCGCCGGTAAAGATGGAGTCGTAGCGTCCGCCCGAACCGACCGGATCGGGCAGGCCGCCGGCATAGGCCTTAAAGACCAGGCCCGTGTAGTAATCAAACGAGTTCATGATGGAGAAGTCGAAGGACAGCACCTGGGCGTCCTCGGGAGCCAGGCCCTCGACCAGGGCGCGCAGCTCGCGCGTGAGCGACGCGACAATGCCCGCCGCCGTCAGCAGCGCGTCGACGCGGTCGAGTACCTCGGCGCCGCCGTGCAAGCGCGGCAGCTCGCTAATGGCAGCCTTGACGGCCTCGGGCTCGGCGCTTGCCGCCACGCGGGCATCGAGGCCCACGAAGTCGTTGGCGTGCACGCAACGCAATGCCTCGGCAGCCAGTTCGCGATCCTCACAGGCCGCGAGCAACTCCTTAAACGGACGCACGCTACCCGCGATAATGCGCGCATCGGGCAGTGCCAGCTTGCGCACAGCCTCCGCCACCAGCGAGACGATCTCGACATCGCCCGTGGTATCGCCCGCACCGATAAGCTCAAAGCCCAGCTGCGTAAACTGACGCGAGCCACCGGCATTGCGCTGGCACTCGCGGACCACCGGCGCCTCATAGCGCAGGCGCAGCGGCAGATCGGCCGCGCGCATGCGAGTCGAAACCAGGCGAACGATCGGCAGCGTGTTGTCGGGACGGACCACCAGCAGGCGGCCGTCGTCATCGAAGAGCTTAAACGGCGTGTCCGCAATGCGGCCGCCCTCCTCGAGCGAACCCTTGTCCTCGAGCAGCGGCGTCTCGACCGGCAGGTAATGATGCTCCCTAAAGCAGCCCTTCACCGTACATGCGATCTCCTCGCGCGCCTGAGCCTCCTCGGGCAATATGTCCCGGAATCCCCACGGTGTGGCCGTCATCTGGTGAGCATCCTCATGCTGTGTTTCATATAGAACAGAAGACCGGCATAGCTCCGCCGGTCTTCTGGGTACTTTAGCATACTAGAGTGTTTGCGGGGAAAATCCATCGCAGCCGCTCACGCCGTATTCATTTGGAAACATAGGGCAGATCGCCGCAACCCAAACCCGCCTAGGCGCCAATCGCACGACGATACTCTGCCATTACCTGCGCATCGGCAGCTGCGGGGTCGGCGAAATAGCGCCCGTCATAGGTCTCGGCCGAAACAACTCCGCGATAGCCGCGCGCCACCAGCCTATCCAGGTCGGCGCGCATATCGCGGTCGCCGTCACCCCAGGCAAGATGCGTCGTGCCATCTGCCGCAACATCGACAAAATGCACGTGGGCGACATCATCGCCAAGCAGATCGAAATAATCGTCGATGGTATCCCCTGCCACCGCCATAGCGCCCAAATCCAGACACGCCTTAAGTGCCGGATGATCAACTGCCTCGATCATGCGCTTCGTGTCGGCCGCCGAGTTCACGATCATCGACTCAACCGGCTGTAGGGCCTCGAGCACCAGTCGCACGCCGCGCTCTCCCGCATGCTCGGCAATCGCACGCAGCATCGAGGCGCTGCGACCCCACGCGTCCTCGATCGGCTCGTTCAAAAATGCCCAGCCGCTCGAGACCATGACCTGCTCGGCTCCAAGTTCCGCCGCGATATCCACAACGTTCTTAAAGTACGCGAGCGTGCGGGCACGCGCCTCATTCCCACGCGCCGCGATATTCCACGGCTTGGGGTTGTTCTGTTCGGGACAAAGCCCCACAATCCGAACCCCATACCGCTGCGACAGCTCCCGCACCTGCTCGAGCGAATCGTATCCATGGCAATCGACATACAGATGCATCGCCCCGGTCCAAAGCTCGCAACACGTGTAGCCCGAGGCCGCTGCCGAAGAAAAGAATTCCTCAAGGTCAAAATAACGATGGCTGATATTCATGACGGCAAGCTGCGGATACTCCATCTTGTCCACCTTTCGGCAAAAGGGCGCCGCAGCACAGTGTGCGCGACGCCCCCTCTTACATTATTCTCATTATGACGGATGCCCTACTGAACACCAAGCACTCCAAAGAACGCGCCGGCGATACTCACGAGCAGGATCACGAGCATGATGACCAGCGGATTCATCTTCTTCTTGAGCATGAGATAGACGATTCCAAACAGCCCCATCGTGACAAAGCCCGGGAAGATTCCGTTGAGCAGCTCGGCCAGCGTCTGAGCACCATCGCCCGCACCGACCATGAGCGGAATGTCCACGGTGACCATCTCCATGGTCATAGCGCCGATCACCATGGCGCCCATGATAGAGGCCATCTTGACGATCGTGTCCATAATGCCCGATTCCTGGACCTTGCTGATCATGTCCGAGCCAAAGCGATACCCCACAAACGTCAGCAGGTAACGGATGATGTAGTGAGGGACATTGAACACAAGCAGGAACAAAATCGGGCCAAGAATAGAGCCCTGTAGCGCCAGCGACGTGCCGACACCCGTTGCCAAAATTCGCAGCGTGCCCCAGTAGAAGGCATCGCCCACGCCGGACAGCGGCCCCATCAAAGCAAGCTTGACATTAGAGATCGCGCTCGTGTCAAAGCTATCGTCAGTAGCGTTGACCTCCTCCATTGCAGCGGCGATGGACATGGGGAGCGTCGAGATGTACGGCGTGACGTTATAGAGCTCCATATGGCGCTTGAGGGCGGCCTTAAAGTCCGCATCCTGCGGATACAGCTTGCGAAGGATCGGCATAAGGGCCCACATAAAGCCGATATGGCCCATACGCTCGTAGTTCCAGGAATGCTCATAGGGAATCGAGCGCCAGAACAGCTTCTTAAGGTCTGCGCGGGAAATCAGCCCGTCGTAAGAAGACTCAAACTTAAAACTCATCGAACCCACTCCCAATCGCAGGATCATCGGTTGCCACTGCGGGCTGCTCCGCCTTTTTCTTGTCACCCAAAACCGTCATCGCGACGACGATGATCGCGGCAAAGATCGCCACGCCCGTCGTGCTAATGCCAAAGTAGGCGACGAGGAAGAAGCCAGCGAAGAAGAACGGCGCCACCGTCTTGTTCATAATCATCTGAGCCAGCATCGCAAAGCTGAGTGCGGGCAAGAAGGCGGCGGCGACATCCATACCGGTCTGAACGAAATCGGGGATGATGTTGAGCAGGCTGGCAACAGCATCGGCGCCAAAGAAGAATGCCAGGGGAATAATCAGCAGGCCGCACCAGCTCTGCGCGTAGCCGGCGATGAGCATGTTGCGCGTGATGGCCTTGGTGTCTCCGTCCTCGACGTTTTTGTCGATACGGTGCACCAGCAGCAGCATCACCGGCTGGCCCAAGGCGGTATCGAGCGCCAGGACGATCGTTGCGATGGGAATGCCCAGGGTCAGGGCCGCCGAAGCGTCCGCGCCGGCCTGCATGGCAAGAGATACGCCCAGGATAGTGCCGGAAATCGTATCGGGTGGGTTATACGCACCGACCGAGATGGCGCCGACCATGGCAAGCTCCATCGTGGCGCCCATGATCGTGCCGGTCACCATGTCGCCCATGACAAGGCCAACCAGAGGTCCGAGCACGATCGGGCGCTGGAGGTAGCTCGTACCCGTCAGCCACTCGGAATAGCCCAAAAGGGCGATCAGGAAAATCAGGATTGTCTTGATAACCATGACAGCCCCTAACCGATAACCTTCGCGGCGTCAGTCTTCGCATCTGCCGGAATCATCTGAATGAACAGTTCATAGCCCTCGCCGAGCAGCTCTTTGACGTATGCCTCGTTTTCGGGCGTAAGGAACACGCTCGTCGAGACCTGGCGGGCATTCTCGCTAAAGGCAACGTTGCCGAGGTTGATCTTCTTGACTCCCATCGCCTTGGCGACGGCACCGGCCTGCTGGATCGTCTCGCAAACCACGAAGAGCTTGTACTTGTCGGTCACTCCGCTCTGGAGCGCCTTGACGGCATCCTCGGTGTTTTTGACAACGACCTTGCAGCCCTCCGGCTTTGCAAGGGACAGGGCCTGCAGACGAAGCTTGTCATTGAGGACCGTGTCGCTCACCAACAGGATGCAATCGGCACCCAGAGCCGAGGTCCAGCTAACGGCAACCTGGCCGTGAAGCAGTCGATAGTCCACGCGAATCATCTGAATCATGATGTGCTCCCTAGTGGTTAAAACTCATCGAGTTCGGCCTGCCCCAGCAGGTCGTTGACGTACTTGACCTTGGTGTCGTCCGCCTCGACGATCTGGCGAATGGCCTCATCGATCGGGGTGGATTCGGGCACGAACAGCAGCTGAATAAGGAGCGGCAGGTTCATATTGGTCACCAGATGCGTGTTGGGACGCGTCTGGACGATCTTGGTGAGCTCGTTGTTGACACTGCCACCAAAGAGGTCGGTGCAAACGACGACCTCATCGTCCGCGGCAAAGCCGTCCAGAATCGCTGCGGCCTCCTTGGTCAGGTCCTCGTTTCCGTCGACATACATAGAGAGCGCATGGACGTTTTCGCGCTCGCCGGAAAGCAGGCCGATGCTCTCGACGATTCCAGACGCAAAATGAGCATGGGACGCCACGATAAACTGCCTCATTCGATTCCCCTTCCTAGCGAATTTCGGCATAAAAATGCCCGGACGCATGCGCCCGGGCAGGGTGCTTCTTAAATGAGTGGTCAACTATTAGTAGTCGAACTGGTGATAGTAACGACGGTAGTTGAGGTTGTGCTTGGTGACCGTCTCGTAGTAAGCGGCAAGGCGATCGGTGATCAGCGAGGAGAGGATCCACGGAGACACGATGACGCGGAACTCGTCGTCAAGGCCGGGGATCGCGAACTCGGCGGTGTCGA
>CATZIG010000118.1 GCA_958419975.1 uncultured Collinsella sp. | reverse complement strand
GGATCTTGTTGAGGACCAGGGTCGGCAGAGCCTCGCCGTCGATGTCCTCAGCGATGATGAGCAGGCCACGGCCAGCGCGCTGGACAGCCTCGAGAACGGGCATGATGTCCTGAACGCTGGAGATCTTCTGGTCGGTGATGAGGATGTACGGATCCTTCATCACGGCCTCCATGCGGTCGTTGTCCGTGACGAAGTAAGCGGAGACATAGCCCTTGTCGAACTGCATGCCCTCGACGGTGTCGATGGTGATGTCGAACGTCTGGGAATCCTCGACGGTGATGACGCCGTCCTTGCCCACGACCTCCATGGCCTCGGCGATCTTCTCGCCGACCTCGGGGTCACCGGCGGAGATGGTACCGACGGAAGCGATCTGCTCCTTGGTCTCGACCGGCTTGGCCTGCTTCTTCATCTCGGCGACGGCGGCGTTGACGGCCTTGTCGATGCCGCGACGGATGGCCAGCGGGTTGGCGCCAGCGGCGACGTTGCGCAGACCGTCGTTGACGATGGCCTGAGCGAGCAGAGTTGCGGTGGTGGTACCGTCACCCACGGTGTCGTTGGTCTTGGTGGCAACCTCCTTCACCAGCTGAGCACCCATGTTCTCGATGTTGTCCTCGAGCTCGATCTCCTTGGCGACAGAAACGCCGTCGTTGGTGATGGTCGGAGCACCGAACGTGCGCTGCAGCGCAACGTAGCGACCCTTGGGGCCCATGGTGACGGTAACGGCGTCGGCCAGAGTGTTGACGCCCTTGGCAAGCTTAGCGCGGGCATCGGTGTTGAACGTAATGTTCTTTGCCATGGTAGGTAATCCTCCAAAAGAAATGTGACTCGCGCCGCCGCTTCCGAGTCCTATGCGGCGGGCGCGTTCAAAGACGAATCAGAGATTCTGACGAGACTAGGCCTCAACGACAGCGTAGATGTCGTCGGCGCGCATCAGCAGATACTTCTCGCCGTCGACCTTGACCTCGTTGCCACCGAACTTACCGTAGATGACAACGTCACCGACCTTGACGTCCATGGGGATGCGCTCACCCTTGTCGTTGACCTTGCCGGCGCCAACGGCAACGATGGTGCCGCGCTGCGGCTTCTCCTGAGCGTTGCTGGCGATATACAGACCAGAAGCGGTCTTCTGCTCGGCCTCGTCGGGCTTGACCAGAACACGATCTGCAAGCGGCTTCAAAGACGACATGCTTGTCTCCTCCTTTTTGGGCCGCGCGGTTATACCACGCGAATTAACCCTTTTTGTTTGCGTACGCGTTGAATGGTACCCACGAATGGCGGGTTATACAACACGGAGTCAAAAAATCTTATTTTTTGGCACTTAGATTTTCTGAATGCCGGGGGATAACTTAGCGGTGGCTCCCGTGTGGCTCCGGAGGGGCGGGGCATAAGGTTTCCTGCTCGGGCAGTCCTGCTCGCACGAAGGCCACATTAAGTGGCCTTCGGCTCGTGCGGAACTCGCGATAAACCTTATGCCCCGCCCCTCCGGAGCCACACGGGAGGCAGGTTAACTAATTCGGTCCCGGCATTCAGAAAAGTCAGTGCAGCAAAATGGCGATGCGGATAACGACATGGGCATGGTTTTCGCCGCGCGCACGGGTCCCCTGGGGAGCGCCGTGCATTTTTGGGAGTATTCAGCAAGCCAGGACGGCTGCATACACGCCGGACACACCATATTGGTCCCAAGGACGCCTTCGACCGGCGATTTGAGTCGGCAGGCAAACCCCGCCAGGACAAAAAGGCATGCTTCGCGCCGCGCCGGACCCCAAAATGACGTCAATCTCCGCAACGTTACTCAGCCGCAGCGGCACCGGCAGAGCTCGCGGTGCTGAATACTCCGTTTTTTGCACGGCACGGGCGGGGGTACATCAGGATCAGAAAGGACATCCCAGCCTTTTTATGCGATCTGTAATGGGAAGTATGCAAAACACCAAGAGATAGCATTGCTGGTGTACAAATTGAGCGCGGGGCAGCAGCACCTCCGCCCCGCACCCAAATCCAACAGAGCAGGGACGCTCATGGCGGATCCCCACCAAAACGCAAACGCGGCTCGAGTGCTATCCCAAAATAGGCTGCCCGAGCCGCGCTTAACGGTACGGCATGAATACTTAGCGCTCGTAAATCAAGTTACCTGCCAGGTAGGTGGCCTGAACCTTGGTGGCTTGGAGTTCTTGGGGGTCGATGGTGAGCGGGTTTTGGTCCAGGACTACCAGGTCGGCATACTTGCCGGGCTCCAAGCTGCCGAGGTTTTGCTCGTCGCCCGCTGCATAGGCGCTGCCCAGGGTGTAGTTGCGCAGGGCTGTTGCTGCATCGATGCGCTCGCTCGGTAACCAGCCGCCCTCGGGCCAGTGGCTTTTGGGATCCTGGCGCGTGATAGCCGTGTAGAGCACGTTCATGCTTGTAACAGCTGTGATGGGGCTATCGGTGCCGAAGGCTTGGCGGATGCCGCGCTGTTTATAGGTCGCAAACGGCCACATGATGCGGCTGCGTTCCAGGCCCAGATCGCGCTCGGGGCCGCCCGGGTCGAGTGTAATGTGACAGGGCTGGCTCGAGGCAACGACGTTAAGCTTGCGTAGACGATCGATGTCCTCGGGCAAGAGGTTCTCCAGGTGCTCGAGCGTGTTATGGCCGTGCTGGGGCAGGCCGTACAGGTCGGCGGCCTCCTCGAAGATATCCAGCGCGGCATGAATCGCACCGTCACCAATGGCGTGGATGCGCACGGTGTGACCGCGCTCCGCGGCCGCCAGAACCAGTTTGCGCATGCGCTCAGCCGGAACCGTCAGACGGCCCTGATCGCCCGGGAAGCGCGGGTTGGTATAGGGCTCGGTGAGATAGGCCGTGTGTTCGCTCGACACACCGTCGAAGAACTGCTTAAAGCCTGGCGCCGAGAGCAGCGCGTTGTTCGCGTAACGTGCCTGCAGCTCTTCCAGGCGCGACTGGTCATCCAGCAGCGTGGGGAACAGATGGGCTCGGATGCCCAACTTGCCGGCTGCCTGCAGCTTGTCATAGACGTCGTCGCGGATAAAATCGCAGCCCGGCATGGGCATGAGCGACATATCGCATATCGAGGTGATGCCCTGCTCGGCCATCCGCCTCATTTGATCGGCGTAAGCGCTTGCGATGCGATCCTCGCCCAGCCACTCAAGGCAGCGCGGTAGCAGCTGCATGGCAGCCGCCTCGTGAGCAATACCCGTGAGCTCGCCGTTTGCGTCCTTGTCGTAGCTACCGCCCGCTGGTGGCTCGCTGTCGCGCGTGACGCCGAGTGCATCGAGTGCGCGGGTGTTGAGCCACAGCGTGTGCCCGTCACCCGAATACATAACGCAGGGACGATCGGGGAATGCCGCATCGAGCGACGCCTTGGTAGGATGCTCGGGCGGATCCCAACGGTAATCGCGCCAGCCCTGCGTCACAACCCAAGCGTCACTAGGCAGATCCTGGGAAAACTCGAGCGCATGTTGCACCAGCGCCGCCTCGGACGTGCCCATATCCATGAGCATGTACGGCGAGGAACCGACCGAGGTATGGAAGAAGTGCAGATGAGCGTCATGGAAACCGGGGCAGACAAACTGCTCGCCGTAGTCGATAACCGGCGTGGCGGCAGGCGCGGCGGCAATCACGTCATCGGGCGCACCGACTGCGACGATACGGTCGCCTGCGATGGCAATCGCCAGCTCGCGGGCGGTATCGATGCCGTCTTGCGCGGTAAAGACGTTCTTGGAGCGGATAATCCGATCGATATGTTGCATGGGCATCCCCATCTCTGGCAGGAAATCAACACCCCCGAGTGTACTCCCCCGCCCTTGTAACAAAACCCCAAGCGGCAAACGGCAACTTTACCAGCCCTAGCGGCAGGTGGCATACTGGAGAGAGCCTGTACGATTTTGCGATCAACCCAGCAAGGAGCAAATCGACCATGACGAAGACCAAGGCACAGCAGATTATGGCGGCGACCGAGGCTCGCGCGGCTGACGACGTCACCGCAGCCATCAAAGATATCGCTACCGAATTTGAACCATATATCATCAAACAGCGCCGGCACTTCCATAAGCACCCGGAGCTGAGCCTTGCCGAGGAGCGCACGACCTCCGACATCGCCAACCAGCTCGACGCCATGAATATCCCCTACGAGCGTCCGCTCAAGACCGGCTTGGTGGCAACGCTTCGCGGTACCGCGCCGGATGCCTACCGCGAGGACGGCACGCCGCGCCGCCGTATCCTGCTGCGCGCCGACATCGACGCCCTGCCCGTCACCGAGCAGACCAGCGAGGAGTTCGCCAGCGTCAACGAGGGCTGCATGCACGCCTGCGGCCATGACTGCCACATCGCCATGATGCTCGGCACACTGCAAATCCTGCGCCATATGACCGACGACATCCACGGCGAGGTCCGCATCGTCTTCCAGCCCAGCGAGGAAAACGGCCAGGGCGCCAAGCTCATGATCGGCACGGGTGTGCTCGACGGCGTCGATGGCGCCTACGCCGCGCACATCTGGAGTGAGGTCGACGCCGGCACCGTAAGCTGCGAGCCCGGCCCGCGCATGGCCAATACCGACTGGTTCCGCATTGATGTCCGCGGCACCTCGTGCCATGGCGCCATGCCCCAACGCGGCCACGACGCCGTTATGGTTGCCGCCGAGATCGTCAACGCCCTGCAGACCATCGTCTCGCGCGAGATCAGCCCCTATGAGCCGGCTGTCATCACCGTCGGCGAGCTGCACGGCGGCACCGCGCGCAACGTTATCGCCGGCACGGCCTACCTCGCCGGCACGGTGCGCACCTACGGAGATTCGACCCACGAGGAAATGCCGGAGCTTATGCGCCGCATCGTGGAGCATACCGCGGCAGCTCTGGGCGCCGAGGCAGAGCTCACTGACTACACCATCGCCAACTACAAGGTCGAAAACGAGGTCGCCTCGAGCGAGCGCTGCCGTCAGGCTGTAATCAAATGCCTGGGCCCCACCGGTCAAGGCCATTACCGCGGCACGCTTTCGGGCGAGGATTTTTCGGAGTACCTGCGCCGCGTACCGGGCGTGCTCGCCTTTGTAGGTACGCGCAACCCCAAGATTGGCGCCACGTACGCCCAGCATTCCTGCTTTTACAAGATTGACGAGACCGTGCTGGCAAAGGGCTCCATGGTGGCCGCCCAGTATGCTATCGACTTTTTGGCCGAGCCCACGCAAGAGGAGCTCGACGGCCCCGCGATTACCGCGGTCGCCGAAACCAACCCCGATCTGGCCGCCAAGTTGCGCTCTGCCAAGGCGACGACCGCCGAGGCTCGCGACGCCATCCATGATGCCCGAACGGCTCGCCATGCCGCGATCAAGGGCATCCATGACGCACGCGCTGCTGCACGCCGCGAGGAAAAGCGCGACGAGTAGTCGTCACACCCATCCATAACAGCCTGATTAAAGCAAAGCGGGGGCGGACGTTTCGACACGTCCGCCCCCGCTCATTCTTCAAGCGCTATTTCTACCCCGTCCCCAAATAGCAGGCGGCGTGGCTACTCGTCCTGAGGCTCCTCGTCGGAGCTTGGCTCGGACGCCGGCTCAGGTGCAGGTGCCGGCTCAGGTGCAGGTGCCGGCTCAGGTGCAGGTGCCGGCTCAGGCTCAGGCTCAGGTGCAGGCTCGGACTCAGATGCCGTCTCAGGCTCGGGCGCCGGCTCAGGCTCGGTCGCGGGAGCGGGTGCAGGTGCCGGCGAAGCATCCGGAGCACCGTAACCCGAAGGGGTGGACTTCTTCTCGAAGGGCAATACAAAAGTCAGAACGTCGTCCTTGTCCTCGTCGGCCCACTCACTTGCATAACGTGCGGCCCAATAGCCAACGGCACGGTGCTTGAGCATCTTGCCAAAGACCGTAAGAAATACGGTGACAAAAGCGACCAGCACCAGGAACAGCACAAGCGTGATGCCACCGCCGGTAACAATCGCCTCAATACCCGTAGGACGATAGTAGTAGCTATACATACCGACAGAGGCAATGGCGCCAAAGGCAACCGTCAAGATCCATGTGACAACGTTGGCGACCAGGCCCGTCAAAAACTCGGGAAGGAACGAAGCGCAGAACAGCTTGGTCTTGTTGTTCTTAAAGGCCGCCCAAACCTTATCGAGCGAAAACGCGCTCTCGACGCGACCGGTCACCGCAAAGTGCATCACGGCAATGTCGGCGAACATCTTAAAGAAGACCCCCAAGACCGCCGTGGCAACCATAGCCATGACAAGCAGGCCAAGCGAGCCAAACAGCGCAGCCTCGAGCGCATAAGAGCCGTAAT
>CATZIG010000117.1 GCA_958419975.1 uncultured Collinsella sp. | reverse complement strand
CAGCAAGATGCAGCAGTGCCCGCCAAAGCTAAAGACGCACAGCAGCGTCATGTCGCCATAGCGCTCGGCAAAAAACGGCATGCGAGCAAGCAGTAGGATAGCGCCCCAGGCAACGAGACCAAACTGGTACACGATAAAGCGCGTGAACTGCGTTGCTCCGGCCTCGCCGACATTTTGGCCCGCCTTGGTCAGGCGGTAGATCTGGGCGGGAGTCGAGCCCATCATCATGGGCGTCAGGTTGCCAAAGAAGATGCCACTCGCCTCGACCGAGATCAGGTCGCGGATGCCGACGGGCGAATATGGGTCGAGCCAGACGGCGATCGCATAGGCCACAATGCCAAAGAACAGATACATGAACATGCAAAGACACGCGACAACGAGCCATGGCGCCTGGACGCTCGACATAGCGGCCCAGAACTGCCCCATCTGCCCGGTTACCACCAGATAGACGATATAACCCACCAGCACAACGCCGATAAAGATGGCGCCGCGGCGTGCGCTCTTATTGTCATCTCCGCCCGAGGCCTCAACCTCGACCTGGGGCTTAGACGTATGCTGAGAGGACTCCGTCATGAGACTCCTTCTAACAGTCAAAATATCTTGGATATTGTACCCGTAAGGGCCATAGGCAGAACGCAAAGCCCTGGTTCAAACGGGAATTGCAGACGGTTGTTTGATAACAAAAAACCCGGACCTCCATGGGAAGTCCGGGTATCAGATGCGTGGTAGCCCGTACCAGATTCGAACTGGTGATCTCCGCCTTGAGAGGGCGGCGTCCTAAACCGCTAGACGAACGGGCCACATGACATCTGCACTGCCGTGCTGCGAGGAAATATATTACGGGACAAAAAACGTCAGCGCAAGAAGAAATTCCAAATTGCCGAAAAATTGTCGGCAGGTTATGGAACACGCAGGTAAACTGGGTAGCTAATTCAAGTTGAGATGGACCAAAAGAGCTTCGCGATCGTTGGGAATGTTGTCTTCGATCACGGCGTCGAGGGCGGAGTTGAAAAGCTGACCCAGTTCCGGCCCGGGCTTGACTCCGGCACGGATCAGGTCGCCGCCGTTGATGGCGAGCATCTTGAGCGTATAGGGCTCCCCTGCCTTCAGCAGCTCGTGCGCCATCGCGCGCATCTCCTCAATCGTCTCAACGTAATAGAAGCACGACGGGGCCTTGCCGAGCGTGTCAGCGCGCTTAAGGTCCATGAGCTCGTCCATCAGACGCGGCGTGTCGACGCCCTCACCCGAAAGCGCGCGCATCATATTGAGCAGGCAGGAGCGCTCGGGGCGTAGCGGCTTGTCGTGATATTTGATGAGCAGGCACACGTCGCGCACCAGGTCGTGCGAGAGTGCCAGGCGATCCATAATGACGCGCGCTTTCTTGGCGCCGAGCTCGGGATGACCGTAGAAGTGTCCGCTGCCGGCGTGATCGACCGTAAAGCACTCGGGCTTGGAGACATCGTGCAAAAACGCCGCCCACATAAGGCTCGACGATGGCGCGACGCCGTCGCACAGCGCCAGCTCCCCTGCCACCGTCAGCACACGGGCGATATGCTCGTAGACGTTAAACGCATGGTAGACACTTCGCTGATCAAACCCGCGACCCGCTGCCAACTCGGGCACAGCGGCACAGATGAGCTCGGGATAGCGAAGCATCGCGTCTCCCCCATGACCGGTCGAAAGAATGCCCTCGAGCTCAATACCCACACGCTCGCGCGCCACGGCATCGAGCAGCGGCGCGCACTCGGCAAGCGCACGCTTGGTCTCGGACTCAATCATAAAGTCCAGACGGCAGGCAAAGCGCACCGCACGCAGCATGCGCAGGGCGTCCTCGTTAAAGCGACGCTTGGGATCACCGACAGCGCGAATCAGCTTGCGCTCCAAGTCACCCTGGCCGTCGTAGCGGTCGACAAGCCCGCGCTCGGGATGCCAGGCCATGGCGTTGACGGTAAAGTCGCGGCGGGCCAGATCGTCCTCGAGCGAGGCGGCACGCTCGACACTCTGAGGATGGCGCCCATCGATGTAAAAGCCATCCAGGCGGTACGTGGTGACCTCGATACGCTCGCCATCGGAAATAGCCGTGATTCCGCCAAATTTAATGCCCGACTCCACGACCGCGATATCAGCGGCCTCGAGCGCCGCTTTGGACTCCTGCCACAGGCCGCTACAGCACATATCAACATCGTGGCTGGGGCGCCCCATCAGGGCGTCGCGCACCCAACCGCCTACGTACCAAGCCTCAAGACCAGCCGCCTCAAGCGCGCGCAGGACGCGCAGGGAGGCATCGGACGGTTGCGTACCGTTGAGCGAAACATTGCACATGCCTATGGCCTCCTGCGACTATCAAATTGGCTATCGATTGCGTCAGCAAGAAGTCTAGCAAGAAACAGCCTCCACTGCACACGCAAGTCCGATAAACAAAAACGCATCCGTCCTAGTCTAAGACGGATGCGAAATAATCAAACTATTCAGGCAAGGTGCAGGGACTAGCAGACCTGGCGAACCTCGATGTGCTTCTTATATTCGTCCACCTTGGCAAAATCGCCCAGACCGGGGCACTCGACCACGTTGGCGCCGGTAGCCATCGAAAGGCGCAGGGCGTCCTCGACACGCTCGGGGGCGTCGTGCCACACGGACAGGAAGGCAGCGAGCGAGGAATCGCCGGCGCACACCGTCGACAGCAGCTTGACGTCGAAGGTGCGGTTGGCAAACCAGATATGCTCGCCGTTGGAGAAGTACGCGCCATCGCCACCAAGGGTCAGCAGCACGTTCTTGGCGCCCTTGGCATGAAGCTCAGCCATAGCGCCCTTGACGGACTCATCGTCGCCACCGCTCACCTTAATGCCAAAGATATCAAGCAACTCGTCGTCATTGGGCTTGATCAGCAGCGGCTCCATGGCAATGAGATCTGCCAGCTGATGGCTCGAAATGTCGAGAACGAACTCGGCACCCTTGGCCTTGACGCGGCGCAGAACCTCGGCCAGGAAGCCCTCGGAAGTGTTGGGAGGCAGCGAGCCGCTGATTACCAGGCAGGTCATGTCATCGAGCGAATCGATGAGCTCAAACATCTCCTGCTCATTGGCCTCGTTGATGGCGGCACCGGCGTTGACCATGTTGTACTCGGTGTCGGGGCCGGCATTGAGGAACACGTTGACGCGCGTGATGCCGTCGGTCCACACGGGCTTGACGGGCACGCCCAGGGCCTCGGCGCCCTTGACGATGAACTCGCCCGAGAAACCAGCGAAGAAGCCCAGGATCGTGGTGTCGACACCGTAGTGGTCAAGCGTAAACGAGACGTTGAGGCCCTTGCCGTTGGGCGTATAGACGGCGTTGCGAGTACGCGTGACAGTGTTGGCAGCAAGGCCGTCGCAGGCGATGTTGTAGTCAATGGCGGGATTTGCAGTGAGCGTGTAAATCATGAATGTTCCTTTCACGAAGCAACGTGTTAATGAAAGTATATTCCACGCATCGATAAAAGGCTAGGACAACTCGGTGAACGGTGTGGAAGCGATGAAGTACGGCGGGACACCTCTCCCCCGTGGCGGAACAAAAAGGCGCCCCAGCCGAAACCGGGGCGCCGCATGCGCACGAATATGTCGCGTTTCGATTACTGACGATCGAGCTTGCGGACAGCAACGCGCTTGCTGTACTCGTCGACGTGACCGAAGTCGCCGATGCCGACGGACTCGGCAACGTTGGCGCCGGTGGCCATAGCGAGCTTCATGGCCTCCTCGACGTTGTCGCGATCCCTGTACCACTTGTGCAGGAACGCAGCGAGGGTGCAGTCGCCGGCGCAGACGGAAGAAACCAGCTTGATGTTGAACTCACGCTTGGCGTACCAGATGTCCTCGCCGTTGGAGAAGTAAGCGTCGCCGCGGCTACCACGGGTGAGCAGCACGTTCTGAACGCCAGCGTCGTGAGCCATCTTCATGGCAACGCGGACCTCGTCGTCGGTGTCGACCGGCACGCCGAAGATGGCCTTCATCTCGTGATGGTTCGGCTTGATGAGCAGCGGCTTCTTGTGAGCGAGCTCCTTGAGCTTGTCGGAGGACAGGTCCAAGACGACGTCGGCGCCACGAGCCTGAGCGTGCTCCATGACCTGAGCCAGGAAGTCGGGCGTAGCTTTGGGAGGCACGGAGCCGGAGACGATCAGGCACTCAAGATCGCCCGCGGTGTCCAGGATGTTGTACAGCTCCTCCTGGTGCTGCGGCGTAATAGGAGCGCCGGGGTTCAGGATGCCGTACTCGTGCTGGCCATCGTTGACGTAGGTGTTGATGCGCGTGATACCGTCGGTCCAGACCGGGCGGCACAGGCAGCCCAGGTTCATGACCTCCTCGACGATGAACTTGCCCGTGAAGCCGGCGAAGAAGCCGAGCGCGACGGTATCGACGCCCATCTTCTTAAAGGCGAAGGACACGTCGAGGCCCTTGCCGTTAGCCGTGTAGCTGGCCGAGCCGGTGCGGACGTTCTCGTCGGGCTCGAGCGGAGAGCTCGAAACCGTCATGTCGACAGCCGGGTTAGCGGTTAGCGTGTAGAACATTTACAGTACCCCCTGTATATGTGAGGGCCGCGTGGCCGGCCCATTCCAGCCACGCGGTTACCTCTGATACCAAATTAGCGAGCTGCAGACTCGAGCAGTGCCTTGACCTCGGCGGCGGTGTTGCAGGCGAGCGCCTTCTCGGCGAGCTCGTCGCACTCGGCCTTGGTCCACTGGCTGATGGTCTTGCGGGCGCGCAGGATGGACGGAGCGCTCATCGAGAACTCCTCCAGGCCCCAGCTGATCAGCAGCGGCTCGAGCAGCGGATCGGCAGCGGCCTCGCCGCACATACCGACCATGATGCCGGCCTTCACACCGCTCTCGATGATGTTCTTGAGCGAGCGGAGCACGGCGGGATAGTAAACCTGGTACAGGTTGGAGATGGTGTCGTTGCCACGGTCGGCGCACATGGTGTAGCCGATCAGGTCGTTGGTGCCGATGGAGAAGAAGTCGGAGACCTCGGCAAGACGGTCTGCGAGCAGCGAAGCGGCGGGCGTCTCAACCATGATGCCGACCTCGATGTTCTCGTTGAACTTGCGACCCTCTTCGGTCAGCTCGGCCTTGCACTGCTCGACGAGCTCCTTGACAGCCAAGACCTCCTCGACGCAGGTGACGAGCGGGATCATGATCTTGACGTCACCGAAGGCGCTAGCGCGCAGCAGAGCGCGGAGCTGGACCTTGTACTGGTCGGGATTGGCCAGGCAGTAACGCACGGCGCGGAAGCCCATGAAGGGGTTATCTTCCTTGACCATGTGCAGATACGGAATCTCCTTGTCGCCACCCACATCGAGCGTGCGGATGATGACCGGAGCACCCTTGAGCGCGCTGGCGACCTTACGGTAGGCGTTGAACTGCTCCTCCTCGGAAGGAAGCTCAGCGGAGTCCATGAACAGGAACTCGGAGCGGAACAGACCGATGGCCTCGGCGTCGTGATCGAGCGCGTTGGGCACGTCATCGGGGTTACCGATGTTGCAGGCGATGATCTTCTTGATGCCATCGGCAGTCACGGACGGCTTGCCACGGAAGGCCTCGAGGGCTGCCTTCTCGGCAGCGAAGGCCTCGGCCTTGGCGGTGTAGGCAGCGAGCGTCTCCTCGTCGGGATCGGCCTCAACGATACCCTTGCCACCGTCGACGACAACGGTCATACCGTTGCGCAGCGCGGTGCAGCTGTTGGAAACCGAAAGGACAGCCGGGATCTCGAGGGCACGCGCGATGATCGCGGAGTGCGACGTGCGGCCACCGGTCTCGGTGACGATACCGGCAACGTGGGCCTTATCGATCGTGGCGGTCATGGACGGCGTGAGGTCGTGCACGACAACGACGGTGTTCTCGGGCAGGACGGAAAGGTCGACGACCTCCTTGCCCAGCAGCTCGGCCAGAATACCGGTGCGGATGTCGGCGATGTCGGCCGCGCGCAGACGGAACATCTCGTCGTCCATGGACAGGAACATGTTCTCGAACATGGTCGAGGTGTCCATGAGCGCCTGCTCGGCGCAGGTACCGCCGTCAATGGCGGCGTTGATGGCGTCGGTCATGCCCGGGTCCTGAGCCAGGACAATGTGTCCGCTCATGATCTCGGCCTCGGCCTCGCCCACCGTCTCCTTCATGTGGTCGGCCTGAGCCTGGGTCTTCTCGCAGAAGACCGAAAGAGCGGACTGATAGCGCTCCTTCTCTGCTGCCGAATCAGCAACCTCGTGCGGCTCAAACGTCAAGTCGGGATCGACGGCGACCATGACGGTGCCGATACCGATGCCCTCGGAAGCGTTGACTCCCTGATACATTCCCATTCCTCTCTCCGTGTCATGTGATAAAGCGTTTTGCCATATCCATGACAAAAGAGCGCAGCTACCTTACAACAGGTCACTGCGCCCCCAAATATGAACTTAGTTGTTCAACATGCGACCCGTTTGAGTTCTACTCGCCAAGACCGCTCTTGATGAGCTCGATGGCAGCAGCCAGAGCCTCGGCCTCGTCAGCGCCGTCGCACTTGACCTCGACCTCGGTAC
>CATZIG010000116.1 GCA_958419975.1 uncultured Collinsella sp. | reverse complement strand
GAGCGGGGGCTCCTATCTTTTTAGTGCCCTCGGATTGGGTCATAGTGTCTGTCGGAAATGATCCGTTGGGGACGGAGGAAAACGGATCATTTTTATCCTGGTGCATTGGTGCAGGGGGCAGGTTTCCTTTGCACTAGTTTCTGTCGAGTCGGTGCTTCTTGCGGGTTGCCCGTATAATGGTTTGCGTATGAACCGCAACCAAGGAGTTCCAGTTTATGGACCAGAGCCTTTTTAAATTCGACCTGATCGCAGAGGACCCGACGACGCATGCGCGTGCCGGCGTGCTGCACACCCCGCACGGCGACATCGAGACGCCAATCTTTATGCCCGTGGGCACCAAGGCAAACGTCAAGGGCATTCCTACCGAGACCGTTAAACAGCTCGGCGCCCAGATCGTGCTTGCCAACACCTATCACCTGTCCATGCGTCCCGGCGAGGACACCATCGCCGAGCTGGGCGGACTGCACAAGTTTATGAACTGGCATGGCCCCATTCTTACCGACTCGGGCGGCTTCCAGGTGTTCAGCCATAACGACGCCGTCAAGCTCACCGACGAGGGTGTGCGCTTTATCGTCAACGATTACGACGGTCGCCACGTATTCTGGACGCCCGAGGACAACATGGAAATCGCCATGAAGCTCGGCTCCGACATCTGCATGCAGCTCGATCAATGCCCCGGCTATCCCGCCACGCGTGCCTATGTCGAGCGCGCCGTCGAGCTGTCGAGTATGTGGGCCGAGCGCTGCTATAAGGCACACACCCGCGATGATCAGGCACTCTTTGGCATCGTCCAGGGTGGCATGCATCTGGACCTGCGCCTGCGTTCGCTGCGCCATCTGGAGGAGTGCGGCGACTTCCCCGGTTACGGCATCGGTGGCTACTCGGTGGGCGAGGACCACGAGACCATGTTCGAGACCCTGGCGCCGCTCGCGAGTGAGTACATGCCCAAGCACAAGCCGCGCTACCTGATGGGTGTCGGCAATCCGACCACGCTCGTGCGCGGCGTGGGCGTGGGCATCGACATGTTCGACTGTGTGCTGCCGACGCGCACCGGCCGCATGGGTACGGCGTTCTCCAGTGAAGGTCGCCTTAACTTCCGCAACGCGCGTTTTGCGCACGACGACGGCCCCATCGACCCCACCTGCACCTGCCCGGTGTGCACGGGCGGCTACAGCCGCGCGCTCATTCGCCACATGGTCACGCAGAAGGAGATGCTCGGCGGCATCCTGCTTTCGATGCACAACATCTACTACCTGCTCAACCTTATGCAGCGTGCCCGCCAGGCCATTATCGAGGGCCGCTACGGCGCGTTTGTGAGCGACTGGATGAACAGCCCTGCGGCGGTGGACTACTAAGAGCGGCGCGGGCGCTTGCAGAGCGCGGGCAACGGCAAGGGGCGAGCGGCGGCCGGTCGTCACATTTGCTGACACCGGCCGCACGACCGCTGACCGATAGCTTGCAAGCACTTGATGCATCGTGGGTACCATACCGAATAGTTGATGTTCGGGCGGGTGTTTGGCGCATGGCGTCGACCCCGCCCGTTTTCTTTTTCTCGATAGGAGCACCCATGATTAAGAATGAGAACGTCGAGGGCGAGCCGGCCTACGACGAGACGTATCGGCGTGGCCCCGTGGTCATGCGCGGTCCCATGATTCCTAAGGACAACACCTACGCCAACCTGTTGGCGCCCGAGGAGTCGACCGACTGGTTGCATGCCGATCCGTGGCGCGTGCTGCGCATTCAGGCAGAGTTTGTCGATGGCTTTGGCGCGCTTGCAGAGCTTGGTCCTGCAGTGACCATCTTCGGCAGCGCCCGCACGCCTAAGACCGATCCGCTCTACAAGGCGGCGCGTACCGTCGGGCGCAAGATCGCGCAACGTGGCGTGGCGGTCATCACCGGTGGCGGCCCCGGCATCATGGAAGCGGCCAACAGGGGAGCGGCGAGTGTCAACGGCAAGTCAGTTGGCTTGGGCATTGAATTGCCGCACGAGCAGGGGCTCAACAAATACGTAAACCTCGGTATGGACTTCCGCTACTTCTTTGTGCGCAAGACCATGTTCGTCAAATACAGCTCGGGCGCTATTGTGTTTCCCGGTGGTTTTGGTACGCTCGACGAGATGTTCGAGGTGCTCACGCTGGTGCAAACGCACAAGGTCAAGCGCATGCCGCTTGTGCTGGTAGGCAGCGAGTACTGGCAGGGCCTATTTGACTGGCTTAACGGTCCGGTGATGGACGCCGGTATGATCAGCCCGCTCGATCCGGATCTGGTACACATCACCGACGATCTCAACGAAGCCGTCGACATTGCGCTCAGCGGGTTGATGTAGATCAATCGTGCTCACGCGACATGAATACGCATGGCAATCTGATGTTATCTAACATCAGATTGCCATTTATATTGGGTATACTGGTGTAAAAGACGAGGGCGAGGAGGTCGCAAATGTCTACAGCAACAGTTAAGCCTACGACGGTTCGAATCGAAGAGGGGCTCAAGGAGCAGGCGACTGAGTTCTTGGATTCGGTCGGCCTCAGCCTCAATTCCTATCTCAATCTTGCCGTTCGGCAGCTGGTAAATCAGCGAAAGATTCCTTTTGAGATTGTAGGAAGGGCGGAGGTGCCCAACGAGGCGACGAGGCGTGCCATGGTGGTCGCAGAGGCTCATGAGTTGGGGATTTTGCCGGACGATAGCCTGTCATTCAATAACGCTGATGAGCTTATGTCATTCCTCGATGAGGAATAGCGATGTTCGAGATTAAAGTCGAGGCTCAATTTAAGGTGGACTACAAACGAACGATGCGCATGCATCCGCAGCTAAAAAGTGAGTTTAAAGCGGCGGTTGCGGAGCTTGTGGCTCATGGGTCACTTCCGGCGGAGTATGGCGCCCACGAGCTCTCAAACCCGGGCGGAAACTACAACGGCCACATCGATTTCCACCTATCCGATGGCTTGGTCGATGTGGTCGTTCTTTATCTTCCCCATAAGACTAACCCAGTGATTAGGCTGGTGAGAATGGGCACTCATCAGGAGCTGTTTCAGGGTCCGCTGGGCTGATCGCCGATTTCCAAGTTGCGGTGGAATAGGGACTGATTTGCGGTCGATTGGCCAAAAACAGTCCCTATTTCTATTTCACCGCAACTGATAGGCGCGCCCCGTTCGCTGCTGCGGCCCCCGGTTCTCCTCATTGCTGGATTTCGCTCAAAAACTCAGCGGCGACTTCGTTGCTTTTGAAACGGATGCTGCGGTCTTCTTTCTTGGGGAATGCCAGCAGCGGGATAGTCCCGTACCAGACAGTTTCCTCGTCAATCACGGCCGCGCACAGCCGCCCTTTGGCCTTGACGGAATAGTCGACGTTCATCTCGGCAAAAATCGCTTTCGCGTCATCGCGCGGAGGTGAGGCAACATAAACCTCAAGGGTAATCCCACGGGCGGCTGCGCCTGCGAGTGTGGTGGTGAGTTTCGTGAGGCATGCGGCGGATGCGTAGGATGCGGCTATGAAGGCACTCTTTGTGGCACCGGTGATGTCTTTAATTAATGCCTCAATAGCGTTTGCCGGCTCTATGAGAATGTTGTAATCGGGTTGCTCGCTGTCCTCTGCTGAATAAATTTCGTACCCCAACTTGGCGTACGTCTTGAGTCTTTTCTGGTACATGCGGGCGAGCATGGGTATCGACAGGTCAATGTAGTCGAATATCTCAACCTGTTGCTTGCCCTCGTGGCTTCTATGCAGTCTGCCCACCTGCTGCGTTACGCTGCCGTCCCAAGATATCGGCGTGGCAATGAAAAGGGTGTCAAGGTAGGACAGATCGAAGCCCTCGCTCAGAAGGCTTTCGGTGGCGACGATGATTCGATGTTCATGCTCAAAGCCGGGAAGACTGTTCAGTATCGCTTTTCTTTCTTTGGCGCCGATTTCTCCGGTTAAGAGTATGGGCTCGTGTCTGCGATCATTAAGCAACCTGAACAGTTCCTCAGCATGCTTTTTCCTTTTGGATAGTATGAGCGGATGTCGACCGTTTGACGCTGCTTCGAGGGCGTCATCGACAATCAATTCGTTTCTTGCCGCATGTGCACACAGCATATCGAGAATCTGATTGAAGCTTGCATCCGGCTCGTAGGCGGATAGCCGAATGCCGGTAAATCTCGGTCGAACGATGCGCTGGATGCCCTGCTGAATTGCCTGCGTTTTTGGATCGATGACATAGCGAAGCAGGCCGCAGAGCATCGAGAGCGCCCGCGTGAGTCCGTCGGAGCGCTCGGGTGTCGCGGAGAGGCCATATATATATTTGGCTGGAGCGGACTTGAGGACGAGCTCGAGCTGTGGCGCGGCAGCATGGTGGCATTCGTCGCAGATAATGAGGCCGTAATTACGAACAAGGTTCTTAACTATCGGCTCCCCGGTTTGGGAGTCTTTGCCAGATAGCGACTGAAAGGAAGCGACGTCGATAAGGCCGCTGACGGCGGTTTTGCCCCCTCCGATTTGTCCAATAAGGGGAGGTTGCTTTTTGCTGATTCGTCCTTTTGGCGTTCGGACCGGCTCTCTGGTGTCCGTAATGTCGAGAAATCGTTCGAGCTGCGATTTCCATTGGGCTATGAGCGCGGTCTTTGGAACAATGACGAGCGCCGGAAGACCAACGGCGGCAATAAGATAAGCTCCGATGACGGTTTTACCGAAGCCCGTTGGCGCAGACATGATTCCGTCTTCGTATTCAAGCATCTGGTCGGCGGCAATTTGCTGTTCGGGATGAAGGGTCCCTTTGAATGCCATCTCAATTGGATTGCCTGTGCTACGTTCGTCTGAATAATGGGCAGTAACGTGGGCTTCTTGAATCAGCTGCTCAAGTTGGGCTTTGCAGCCTCTGGGAATCGCGACGCGGCCATCTCTAAGTTCGCTGAGGTCTATGAGTCGCGGTTTGCCGAATACTGATTGATGCATAGATTGCGCACGGAAGAACTCCGGGTTGGCAAATGTCGCAAGCCTGCGGATTTCCATTTGAGCTGCCGGGCTCAGAGACTTTTCGGGGATGTAGAGCATATCGGCTTGTGTGACGAGCAGGTTCGAGGGGAAGTCTCGTGGCGTGAGCGGGAGCCGCTTTCGTGGCTTTTGGACATTGCGCCTGGTTTTGTTTGTCGCTGCAGCTGTTGCTATTCCAAGCGGTTTGTTTTTGGTGTCCTCGATCAGACGATCCACCGTCGCACGCGAGATTAGTTGGATTTGCGAAAGGTAAAGCCATTGGTCGGGAAAGGGCTCGAATCGTTCGTCAACAAATACGCTGTTTCCTTCCCGCTGCGCTTTTCCCTGAAAGGGCAGCGCAATGAGATTTCCAAAGCCGCCTTCAGGAATGGTGGACTGCGCGGGTATCATTCGGTCAAAGGCTTCGAAGGTGATTGTCTTGTTGAGTGCCGCTGCTTCGGCGATAAGGCAGCTACCGAAATCTCGTGCTGTCTTTGCGTTTATAGGTTCTAGGAAGAAAAACCAGATATGCGCGCCGTTGCCTGACCTTGATCGCTCGACCGCAGCGTTAATTCCATGGTTTTTTACGACAAGCCTGATAGCGTTTGTCGCTTCTTTCCAATCGGCTTTGTCAAAATCAATGACAAGGACATTTGTGTTGCAGTCTTTGTCGAGAACATATTGACCTATGACGTCCCGGAGCCTGTCGTCGCTGCCTTTGAAATGGGCGATAATGGCGGCATCGTTCAGCTCAAGGAATGTGCGGCTGCGACATTCAGCGCATTTAATTCTGTGATGGTTTGCTTTGGGGCAAATGCCTGGCTTCCACTCATTTGCGCAGGCGGGTGTATAGCCGATGCCCCCGTCTTTTCTGCGATACCCGTGAGCGTGCACATCTTTGCGGCCGGTAAAAAGATTGCGAAAGAGCTCGAGTTTGTCGCGCACTGGGCTCGCGCTGGTAACGATGCCCTCGGTCTGTGCACGTTCGCCGAAAGATTTGCCGGCTTTGTCCCATTCTTCGAGTGTTGCGTAACGGATGTCTGGACCGTTGCTACAGATTACGATCTGCTTACGCGGATCTGAAGCGTGGACAACCGTTTTATTGAGTTTGAATAAGGCGTTCCCGAAAAGGGCGTATTGATGCACGGCGTTGCTCATTTGAATGCCATTCTTGTCAGCGTTCATTGGGATGAGGGTACGTCATTTCAGCTTTATGAGATATGCGACTTCGATTTTGGTTCGGTAATAGTGGGGTACCGATCCGTGAGTGGCAATTAGCCGGTGCCAAAACGTGCGGCGGCTGTTGTTAAAGGTGTTTTGGCGGCTATGGGGCGTGTTGGCGGCGTGGGGAGGGGTCCTCGAATGACTCCGTGGTCAAATAACGTCAAATATGAGTACTGTTGTTAATGTAGTCTCATAACATTTGGTAAGAATAGAATACCAATTCCACATTATTCTATATATCTAACCCACTAAACACGGAATTTTGAGCCTTGGCAAGACGTGGAATTGATCGAAATGATCAATTCCGGCGAGATTTTGCTGCTACTAATTTGGTGGCGGTACTCATATTTGCCATTTTTTGTCCAGTGGGTACCGCGAGGGGCCTGTTCGACTGGCTCAACGATCCGGTGACGGGCGCCGGCATAGCCATTGCGCTCGATCCGGGCCTCGCCCACACTGCTTACGACCCC
>CATZIG010000115.1 GCA_958419975.1 uncultured Collinsella sp. | reverse complement strand
CTTCCAGGGCTATCAGCGCCGTTGCCGCGATCTTGATCCCGAGGAGGCCCGCCGCCGCATCGAGGCCGGCGAGTCCTACGTCCTGCGCATCAAGGTGCCCGAGGACCGCGGCGACGTCGTTATCCACGACGCCGTCCACGGCGAGGTGACCTTCGACGCCAAGGAGCTCGACGACTTTGTCATCTTCCGCTCCGATGGCACGCCCACGTACAACTTCGCGACCGTCGTCGACGACGCCATGATGAAGATCACCCACGTCATCCGCGGCGACGACCACCTGTCCAACACCCCGCGTCAGGTCATGGTCTACGAGGCCCTCGGCGCTCCCGTGCCCACGTTCGCCCACATCTCCATGATCTTGGGTGCCGACGGCAAGAAGCTCTCCAAGCGCCACGGCGCCACCTCGGTGGAGGAGTACCGCGACGCCGGCTACCTGTCCGACGCCTTCGTCAACTACCTGGCGCTGCTCGGTTGGTCGCTCGACGGCGAGACCACGATCATCCCGCGCGATGTCCTGGCCAGCAAGTTCTCGCTCGACCGCATCTCCAAGAACCCGGCTACCTTCGACCCCAAGAAGCTCGACTGGGTCAATGCCGAGTACATCAACAGCATGTCCGATGCCCAGTTTGCCGACGAGATCATGGTCCCCGAGCTGCACGAGGCGGGTCTCATCGAGGGTAATGTCGAGTACGGCGAGGACTGGATCGACGCGCTTGCCGCCATCGTCAAGCCGCGCACCAAGATGCCGGTTGACGCCGTGACCGTCGCCGCTCCCATCTTCGCCACGGCCGATACGCTCGAGTATGACGAGAAGTCCGTCAACAAGGGCCTGGCCAAGGAGGGCATGGGCGCCATTCTGGATGCCGCCAAGGCCGCGCTCGAGGGCGTGGACGAGTGGACGGCTGCCAACATCGACGCCGCGCTTGAACCGCTGCCCGAGCAGATGGACCTTAAGAAGCGCGTGGTGTTCCAGGCCGTGCGCGTTGCCGTCTGCGGCAACATGGTGAGCCCTCCGCTGGGCGAGACCATGGCGCTCGTCGGCCGCGACGACTGCCTGGCGCGCATCGACCGCGCCCGCACAATGGCACTGTAATCGCTGCGCAAACGTTTGTATCCGAGCCCCGTTCACTCAGAGCGGGGCTCTTGTTTCTGTAGACGTATGGGTTAGGAGGTGCTGGGACTATGGCCGAGCAACTTTCGCTGTTTGGTTCACCGGAACCGGAGGAAGCTCCGAAGTCCGCGGCTCCTGCCGCCGCCCCGGCGCAGCCCGAGCCCGCACCCGAACCCGTCGCCGCCTATGCGAGCGTAATCCTCGACATCCCGACGCGTGCACTGTCCGAGCCGTTTGCTTACGGCATCCCGCAACCCCTCGCCAGCGAGGCCCAGATCGGCTCCACCGTCCTAGTTCATTTTGGCAACCGTGCGGCCGCGGGCTACATCGTCGACATCGCGCCCGAGCTGGGCGACCTGCAAGGCAACAACACCTTCGATCCTGCGCGCATCAAGCCCGTCGAGGCGATTCTCAGCAAACCGCTCTTTAGTGCCGAGGCCGCCCGCATCGCGCGTTGGATGAGCCGCGAATATGTCGCAACCCTTTCCGAGTGCCTGCGTTTGTTCTTGCCCCCGGGTGGAAGCCCGCGCGTGGTCAAGGGCGATGATGGCGTGTGGACCGTTGAGCGCCCCGCCGTTAAACCCATCCAAAACCGCTGGGTCATGCTTACGCCCGAGGGCTTCAACTATACGCCTCCCAAAACGGCGGTTCGTCAGCGTCAGCTCATCGAGGCGCTCCAGTGCGGCCCGGTCACGACGCGCGACCTCAACCTTCTCTATAACAGCATGTCGGCGACCATCAAGTCGCTCGAAAAACGCGGCGTCGTGGTTGTGGAGGAGCGCCGCGCCTGGCGTGGATGCAGCGAGCAGACCACGCTGTCCTCGGCAAGCGGCAAGGCGCCGGTCGCACTTACCAACGGCCAGCAGCAGGCGCTCACGCAGATTGAGCGCGCCCGTCTTGACGCCCACGGAGACGTGGTCCTTGTCGACGGCGTCACCGGCTCCGGCAAAACCGAGGTGTACCTCTCCGCCATCGAGCGCGTGCTCGCGGCCGGCCGCTCGGCCTGCGTGCTGGTGCCCGAGATTTCGCTGACGGCCCAGACCGTCGGCCGCTTTCGCTCGCGCTTTGGCGAGACGGTCGCCGTGTTCCATTCGCGCCTTTCGGCCGGCGAGCGCCTGGACCAGTGGGATATGGTTGCCAGCGGTGCCGCGCGTGTGGTCGTGGGTGCCCGCTCGGCGCTCTTTTGCCCGCTCAGCGATCTGGGCCTCATCATCATCGACGAGGAGCACGAGACCAGCTATAAGCAAGGCTCCAGCCCGCGTTACCACGCGCGCGAGGTGGCGGCCGAGATGGCGCGGCGCTACCGCTGCCCGCTCGTGTTGGGCTCCGCCACGCCTTCTGCTGAGGCCCTCGATCGCTGCCGCCGTGGCACGTATAACGGTGCCACCTGGACGCGCGTCGAGATGCCCGAGCGCCCGGGACACGCCGTGCTGCCGACGGTTCGGATCGCCGACCTGCGCCGTGAGTTCTCGCACGGCAGCCGTTCCATGTTCTCAAAACCGCTGATGGAAGGCTTGGAACGCGTGGTCGAGCGCCGTGAGAAGGCCGTGCTGCTGCATAACCGCCGTGGCTTTGCGCCGTTCCTTATGTGCCGCGAGTGCGGCTGCGTCCCCACTTGCAACCACTGCTCCACCGCGCTTACGTATCACGAGCGCACGCACACGCTGCAGTGTCACACATGCGGTTCGTCTTGGCGCGTGCAGCCCTATCCGGCGCCCACAAGCCGTTGCCCCAAATGTGGCAGTCGCTACCTGGCAAAAATGGGCCTAGGCACGCAGCAGATCGAGGATGCGCTGCACCAGATGCTGCCCGACGACGTCGCCATCATTCGCATGGATGCCGATACCACGCGTGGCAAGGACGCGCACAAAAAGCTGCTCGAGCAGTTCGATGCGGCCGATTGCGCCGTGTTGCTGGGCACCCAGATGATTGCCAAGGGCCTCGACTTTCCCGAGGTCACGCTTGTGGGCGTGGTCAATGCCGACTTTGCGCTGAAGCTCCCCGATTTTAGAGCAGGGGAGCGCGCCTACGATCTGCTGGAGCAGGTTGCGGGACGCGCCGGCCGCGGTGATCGTCCCGGCGAGGTCATCATCCAGACCTACCTGCCCGAGGATCCGGTCATCCGCGCCGTCGCTGAGCATGACCGTTCGATCTTTACCGACTACGACCTGGACCAGCGCCGCGACGCGCTGTACCCGCCGTTTGTTCGCCTGGTCAACATCTTGGTGTGGTCGGCGAACCGAGACGACGCGCAGGACTACATCGGGCGCATTGCAAAGCTCCTCAAGCGCCGTTGGCATGCTGCCGCGCCCGACTTTTTGCGGGCGGGCAGCGCGGTGCCGCAGGTGCTGGGCCCGGCTTCGTGTGTAATCGAGAGAGCCAAGGACCGTTACCGCTTCCATCTGCTTGTGAAGTCGCCCGTGGGGTACCATGTCTCTGATGATATCGACACCTGCCTCAAAGAGGTGGGCTCCGTGCGTGGCGTGAGCGTGAGCGTTGACGTCGACGCCTATGATTTGATGTAACAACCCGAAAGGATGGCCATGGAAGCCAACGGAATCGTACTGTCGCCCGACCCTCGTCTGCGCCAGGAGTGCGCCGTCATCGAGGAGATCACCCCGGCGATCGAGGCGCTTGCCGAGAAGATGAAGAAGGTGATGTTCGAGAACGGCGGCTGCGGTCTGGCTGCCCCGCAGATCGGCGAGCTTATTCAGCTCGTCACCATCGACTGCGACTACAGTGACAAGAGCGACTACGACCCGTATGTGCTCATCAATCCCGTCATTGTTGAGCAGAGCGACCATCTGGTGCCCTTTAGCGAGGGCTGCCTTTCCATTCCTGGCATTAGCTGCGAGATCGAGCGTCCCGACCATGTCGCCGTCGAGGCGTACGACCTGGATGCCAACCTGATTCGTTATGAGGCCTCGGGCGACCTGTTCTGCGTGTGCCTGCAGCACGAGATCGATCACCTGCACGGCAACACCATGTTTGAGCGACTGAAGCCCATGCAGAGGATCAAAGCAGTCAAGGAGTACCAGGACGCCCTGGCCCGCGGCGCTCGACCGGGCGAGACGGAATAGTTCCCACCGTCCTCGGTGCTGAGCGCCCACATATCAACCCGTGCTCAAACATTCTCGCTTCGCTGCGAAACTGCGCGCGGGACGATATGTGGGCGCTCAGCACCGGGGACTGCATTGTTCTGGCTCGGTTCGCCCGGGTGCCGTCGGGCCAGGGAAGGGCGTCTTTGCTGATAGTCTTTGTTGAGAGAGAGCTGCTTTTATTGCGGCTCTTTCTTTGGTTTTGGGTATATTTGTTCTTGTTGAAATGTAATCCGGATGGGCTGGTGACTTGGCTTTCCGCTGTTATTTGTAGCCGTCTCGGCTTTGGTTGAGAGGAGACTAACTTTTATGCGTATTGTGTTTATGGGTACGCCTGATTTTGCGGTGCCTTCGTTGACTTCGCTTGTCGAGGCTGGTAACGAGATTGCGCTTGTTGTTACTCGTCCTGATGCTGTTCGTGGGCGTGGTAAGAAGCTGGAGCCGTCTCCTGTTAAGGCTAAGGCGCTTGAGCTGGGGTTGCCGGTTGTTGAGGCTAATCGTATAACGGCCGAGGTTGTTGAGGCTCTCCAAGCTGCGCAAGCCGATATTTTCTGTGTGGCTGCTTATGGTTGCATTTTGCCGGATGACGTGCTGCATATGGCGCCGCTCGGCATTGTGAATGTTCATGCGTCCTTGCTGCCTCGTTGGCGTGGGGCTGCTCCTATTCAGCGTGCGATTCTCGCTGGTGACGACGTTGCTGGCGTTTCCATTATGCGTATTGGGCATGGCGTGGATACTGGCGCTTATTGTGCTCAGGCCTCGACCTCGGTTGCCGGCAAGCATGCTGAGGCGCTGACCATGGAGCTTGGTGAGCTTGGCGGTAAATTGCTTGCCGATACGCTTCCTTCGCTTTCCGATGGCACCGCCGTGTGGACTGAGCAGGATGAGTCGCTTGTTACCCATGCCGCCAAGATTTCTAAGCAGGAGATGCGCCTGGATCCGCAGATGGCGGCGCTTGATTGCGTGCGTCATGTGCTGGCCTCATCCGATACCGCTCCCGCTCGTTGCGTGATTGCCGGCAAGATCGTGCGCGTGCTCGATGTTGCGCCGGCCGAAGTGTCGCTTGGCGAGGGCGCTGTTGACGTTAAGAACAAGCGTGTTTACCTTGGTCTTTCCGATGGTGCGGTTGAACTGCTCGAGGTTAAGCCCGATGGCAAGCGTGCTATGGCCGCTTCTGCTTGGGCTGCTGGCCTGCAGGGCGCCGATCTTTCGTGGGGTGTTTTGTCATGAGCAAGCTGTCTCCCGCGCGCAAGCTTGCGCTCGATGTGCTAATGGAGGCCGATCGCCGCGGTATGTATGCGCGTGACGTGCTGTCCTCTCGCGCATCGGCCAAGGCTATTGACCAGCGTGATTCCGCATTTGCCGCCCGCTTGGCGCTGGGTGTTGCCGCCACGCAGGGTATTTTGGACGAGCTCCTCGATCAGTTTCTCGACAAGCCCAAAAAGGTTGCGCCGCGTGTTCGCATGGCGCTTCGTATCTCGGCCTTCGAGATGCTTTATCTACATACGCCTGGCCGCGTCGCCGTAAGTCAGGGTGTTGAGCTGGTTCGCTGCGGCGCTAAGTCCGCCGCTGGCTTGGCCAATGCTGTACTGCATAAGGTTGCGGACAATGTTGAGGACTTTGCTACGGCATCCGATGTGGATGAGTCTGAGCGACGCCTGGTACGTCTGTCGCGCCTGATGGGTCTGCCGCGTTGGCTGTGCGCTCGTATTATGGCTTCGTTTGACACGCCAGAGGGTGCGCTCAACTTTGCCGGTAACTTGGCACCTGCGCCGCTGGCTTTACACGAGAACGCCTTTACGACTAAGCCTGATCCGTATATCTCGCAGCTCGTCGCGCCTGTCTTCCCGGGCTGCCATGCCCCGGTTGATGCCCAGGTTACCGTTGCTTCGGGTGTGTTTGAGCGTGCTGCCGCGGTGGCATCTGATCTCAACGCGCAGCTTATCGCCACGGCAGCCACGCGCCCTGGCAGCTGCCTTGAGATTGGTGCCGGTCGTGGCACCAAGACCTATGTGATGATGTGCCAGGCCAAGCGTGCGGGCTATGAGCGTCAGCATACGGCGCTCGATCTGCATGATCGCAAGTGCGATCTGAATCTCGCTCGCCTGCATAAGGCCGGTATTCAGGGCGTTCGTACGGTTTCGGGTGATGCCTGCGAGCTTGATGAAGTCCTGACGTCATTTGATGCCATGCTTGGCAAGCCGGTTAAGTTCGACACGGTCTTTATCGATGCGCCGTGCTCTGGCACCGGAACCATGCGTCGTCATCCCGAGATTCCGTGGCGCCTGACCGAAAAGGATGTGACGGTTGAGCTGCCCAAACTGCAGCTGACGATGCTCAAGGAAGCTGCCGCGCGCGTGGCTGCCGGCGGCGAGCTCATCTACGCGACGTGCTCGGTCTTCGACGAGGAGAACACGCAGGTGGTGGATGCTTTCCTGAACTCTCCCGAGGGCGCCGGCTTTAGCGTGGCGCCGCTC
>CATZIG010000114.1 GCA_958419975.1 uncultured Collinsella sp. | reverse complement strand
TTCCCCCGAGAACAATTATCAGTGCAGGTAGATGCCTTGCACTTTTTTGCGAAAAGCCGGCGTAGTTGGAATTTCTCATTTCATCGTAGTAAACCGGCATAGTTTCGTATTTCCAGCAGTTCCAAATTCGTCAATACGTCGGCGTTTGCAAAAAGCCCGACCTCCGTGGGAGATCGGGCTTTCAAGGCTTAGTTAAACCAAGTCTGTACGGTCAAATGACCCGTAGCTTACATCTGCTCGGGCGCGGAAACGCCAACGAGGGTGAGCACCAGGGCGAGCGTCACACGGACGGCATCGCAAGCGGCCAGACGGGCACGCGAAAGCTCGGGGTCGACGGGACGGCCCTCGCTCGGCAGCACCTGACAGGCAGCGTAGAAGCTGTGGAAGTCGCCGGCGAGTTCCTCAGCAAAGTGCGTCAGACGGAACGGGGCGCGGTCGCGAGCGCAGCTGGCGATGAGGTCGGTGAGCTCGTTGAGCTTGCGCGAAAGGGCGAGCTCGGTCGGGTCGGTCAGCAGCGAGTAATCGACGTTCTCACCGATGGCCTTGGCGGCGACGGCCTTCATGCCCATCTCGTCAGCCTGCTCGGGCGTAACGCCAGCGGCACGGCGCAGGATGGAGCACACGCGGGCGTGAGCGTACTGCACGTAGTACACCGGGTTGGAGTTGTCGCGCTTCTTGACGGCCTCAATATCGAAGTCGACCATCTGGTTGGAGCTCTTGGAGATGAGGGTGTAACGGGCAGCGTCGGAGCCGACCTCGTCGACGAGCTCCTGCAGGGTCACCATGGTGCCCTTACGCTTGGACATACGGACGGGCTTGCCGTTGCGCAGCAGGTTGACGAGCTGGCCCAGCAGAACCTCAAACTTGCCGGGGTAACCCAGAGCGTCGCAGACGCAGCGGACGCGCTCGATGTAGCCGTGGTGGTCGGCACCCCAGATGTCGATGACGTGGTCGACGCGCTGGAACTTATCCCAGTGATAGGCAACGTCGGAGGCGAAGTAGGTGTACTCGCCGTCGGACTTGACCAGGACGCGGTCCTTGTCGTCGCCCAGATCGGTGGAACGGAACCACAGAGCGCCGTCCTTGGTGTAGAGGTAGCCCATCTTGTCGAGCTTCTCAAAAGCGCGGTCGACGGCAGAGGTGCCGGCGGTCTCGCCCTCGGTGTCCTTCACGTACAGGGAGCGCTCGGAGAACCAACGATCGAAGTCGCAGTTAACGGCGTGGCAAAGGTCGCGCATGTTGTCGACCATCTTTACGTAGCCGCGCTCGCGGAAGCTCTCCATGCGCTCCTGCGGATCGGCGTTGACCCACTTATCGCCGTCGGTGCGCCAGAACTCGGCAGCCTCGTCGATGATGTAGTCGCCGCCGTAGGAGTCCTTGCCCAGGGTCTCGGCAAAGTTGTCCTGATACGGATGGGTCTCGGGATGCTCGTCGTTCTCGTCGGCAACGAAGGCGTCGCGGTCGGCGATCAGCAGCTTGTGAGCCTCATCGATATCCACGCCCTGCTTGGCAATGATGTCGGCAAGCTGCATATAGCGCGTGCTGATGGAGTTGCCGAAGGTGTTCATCTGAGAGCCGTGGTCGTTGATGTAGAACTCACGCTGGATGTCGTAACCGGCGTGGTCCATAACGCGGCAAAGGGAGTCGCCCAAAGCGGCCCAGCGGCCATGGCCGATGTGCATGGGGCCGACGGGGTTGGCGGAGACGAACTCGACCTGGGTCTTCAGGCCGCCACCGACGTTGGACTTAGCGAAGTCCATACCCTTCTCGCGAGCCTCGCCAAAGATGGCATTCTTGACGGCAACGGAGAGGTAGAAGTTGATGAAGCCGGGGCCTGCGATCTCGACCTTCTCGATCGCGGGGTCCTCGGGCATATGGGCAACGATGGCCTCGGCGATCTTGCGCGGGGCGCAGTGGGCCAGCTTGGCGGACTTCAGGGCCATGGTAGAGGTCCACTCGCCATGAGAAGTGTCAGCCGGTCGCTCGATAGCGCAATCGTCAAGTTCAAATGCGGAAAGGTCGCCGGCCTCCTGGGCCGCAGCAAGCGCAGCGCGTACCAGCTCTTCAATCTTCTCGGGCATAGATCCTCCTTGTGTTAAAGCCCCCGAGCTCTTGGTCACTCGTAGGGCAAAAGCCAGAGTTTGTAGCACTCTATCACAAGCGACGGGCACTGTCGCAGGGTAAAGCTAATAGATATTGCATATGCACAAAAATGACTACAGCTTGTATGGAGTCACTCAAAGATGCCGGTCTGCCTGCAGATTATTCAGGCGTTGAAAATGCATAAAGGTGTGAATGAGCTGCGTCTGTTATCGAATACTCTTACCTATCAGAGTTGTGTGCTTTTCCTGCATAAAGTACGGGTTTGCGCACGTCAGCGTGTTATTCTAGACATACGTAAATTCGTATAAGTTGGAGGTAGCATGTTCTCAATCGGTCAACACGTCATTCATCCGGGCCAGGGAGTCTGCACCGTCGTCGGTTTTAGGGACGACACGCCGCAGCCCATGCTGCTGCTCGAGACCAAGCAGGGACATGCGCAGACGATCCTCATGTATCCCGTGGCGCAGGCCGACCGTTTGCACGCCGCCATCTCGCAGCAAGATGCCGAGCACCTGCTGAGCCACTATGACGAGCTGGAGTGCGACACCTTTACCGAGCGCAACAGCTCGCTTGAGGAGACACACTTTAAGCAGCAGCTCAAGCTGGGCGCGCCCGAGACGGTCCGCGTGGCAAAGACCATGATGCACCGCATTCGCCAGGCCGAGGAAGCTGATAAAAAACCCAGCTCCTACTACATGCGCGTACTCAAGGAAGCCAAGCGCCGCTCCATCGAGGAGTTCGCAGTGGCCTTGGGCGTCACCGAGGAGGACGCCGAAGCCCGCCTAGCCCAAGCCGCCCTCAACTAACCCATCCGCGCCAAAAACCACCACAAAGGGGACAGGCACCTTTGTGGTGGTTTTCTTGTTCTAGTAGTATTCATTCTTATCGATACCCACGAGCACAAGGAGTCTCTTATGGCAGAGCCGCTTACCGCCGGAATCACCCGCGACCGCGCGTTCGAACTGCTCAACGAGCATAACAAGGACCCGTTCCACATCACCCATGGCGAGACGGTCGAGGGCACTATGCGCTACTTTGCGCGCGAGTTCGACCCCGAGAACGAGGAGTTTTGGGGCATCGTCGGTCTGCTGCACGATCTGGATTGGGAGGAGCATGAGGACGATCCCGTGAACCACACCATCTATGCTGCAGAGATTCTTGAGGGCGAAGGTGCGTCTCCCGAGCTCATTCACGCCATCCAGACGCACACGTCGGACTTCAACACCTCGCTGCCCAAACCCGAGCTGCAGATGGAAAAGATCCTGTTTGCCTGCGATGAGCTCACCGGCCTGATCGGCGCTGCAGTCATCATGCGCCCGAGCAAGAGCGTTATGGACTTTACGACCAAGTCGCTCAAGAAGAAGTTCAAGGACAAGCGCTTTGCCGCCGGCTGCTCGCGCGACGTGATTTCGCAGGGCGCCGAGATGTTGGGCTGGGAGCTCCCCGAGCTCTTTGACCGCACCATCGCGGCCATGCAGTCCTTCGCCCCCGACCGCGATACCTTCCAGGCCTAACCGCCCACGCCACCTAAAACCACCACAAAGGGGAAAGGCACCTTTGTGGTGGTTTTTCTTGCACGGGCGCTAGGGGCGGACCTGGCCGGTGCCGCGGAGCTTGTATTTGTAGGTGGTGAGGGCCTCGGCGGCGAAGGGGCCGCGGGCGTGGAGCTTTTGGGTCGAGATGCCGATCTCGGCACCCAGTCCAAACTCGCCGCCGTCGGTGAAGCGCGTGCTGGCGTTGGCGTACACAGCCGAAGCATCGATTGCGTCCAGGAAGCGCTCGCAGGCGTCCACGTCCTCGGCGATGATGGCCTCGGAATGCATGGTGCCGTAGCGATTGATGTGCGCGATGGCCTCGTCCTCGTTCGCAACGACCTTCACGCTCATCTCGAGCGCCAGGTACTCGCGACCCCAATCCTCCTCGGTCGCGGCCACGTAGTCGTCGCCCTCGGCAAGACCGGCGTCGGCGCATGCGGCGCACGTGGCCTCGTCGCCGTGAATCAGCACACCGTGGTCGTGCAGCACGGCCACGACCGCCGGCAAAAACGAATCTGCCACGGCACGATCGACCAGCAGCGACTCGGCGGCATTGCACACGCCCACGCGCTGGGTCTTGGCATTGACAATAATGTTGAGCGCTTTATCGAAGTCGGCGGATTCATGAACGTAGACGTGGCAGTTGCCCGTGCCCGTCTCGATAACCGGCACGAGCGACTCGCGAACGCAGCGCTGGATGAGGCCCGCGCCGCCACGCGGAATGAGCACATCGACGATACCGCGAAGCTTCATGAGCTCGCCGGTTGCCTCGCGGTCGGTAGACTCGATCATCGAGACGGCCTCGCGCGGGAAACCCTGAGCCTCAAGTGAATCGGCCAGCAGTTCGGCAATCATGGCGCACGAGTGATAGGCCAGCGAACCGCCGCGCAGGATGCAGGCATTGCCAGTGCGGATGCAGATGCCCGCGGCGTCGGCCGTCACGTTGGGACGCGCCTCATAGACCATGGCGACCAGGCCCAGCGGCACGCTCACGCGGGTGAGGTCCACGCCGCTTGCAAGCACGCGATGGTCGAGCACGCGGCCGACGGGATCGGGCAGTTCGGCGAGCTTCTCCAGGCCGGCGGCCATGCCCTCAACGCGCTCGGGCGTCAGCAGCAGGCGGTCGAGCAGTCCGGCCGTGGTGCCCGCATCGCGCGCGGCGGACATATCGAGTTCGTTGGCGGCAATGATGGAATCGACACCGTCGCGCAGCGCCGCGGCCATGGCGCGCACGGCCTCCTGTCGCCGGGCATCGCTCGCCGTGGCAAGCGCGGCGGAAGCGGCCTTGGCCTCAACGGCAAGATCGTGGACATACGTGGCTATATCGACCGACATGGACGGCCCTTTCTCTTAGATGTTTGCCAACCATGGTAGCCGATTTATGCGCATCCTCGCCGACGGCGGTAGAATTGGTCAACCCGAAACACCGCAACGAATGGAAGCATCACATGGCGCTCATCACTTCGTACCACGTCCCCGGCCTGTATGTCGAGGACCACAGCATCGACGTCCCCCTTGACTGGCGCGGCCTGGAGCCGATGCTCCTTGCCGTCGGCAGCACCATGCGCCGCGGCGCTATGCCGGCGCCCATCGCCGGCGCGTCCGAGAGCATCAAACTCTTCTACCGCGTGGTTTGCGCACCCGACCGCATCAGCGACGATCTGCCGCTCCTCCTCTTTTTGCAGGGCGGCCCCGGCGGCGAGAGCCCGCGTCCGCTGTCGCCCACAAGCGATGGCTGGATCGAAGAGGCCGTCAAGCACTTCCGTGTCGTCCTGCCCGACCAGCGCGGCACCGGACGCAGCAGCTGTGTAGACGGGCGCACGATTGCCGCGCTGGGCGAGCGCGCCGAAGCGGCTGGCTCCGATGCGGCCCGCTCGCAGGCGGACTTTCTCAAGCGTCACCTCGCCAGCTCCATCGTGCGCGACTTTGAGTACCTGCGCCTGGTGGGCTTTGGTGGCAAGCCCTGGGTCACGCTCGGCCAGAGCTACGGCGGCTTTTTGACGCTGAGCTATCTGTCGCTCTTCCCCGAAGGCGTGGCGGCAAGCTTTACCTGCGGCGGCATTCCGCACGTACCGGCGAGCGCCAGCGAGGTCTACGCGCACACCTTCCCGCGCATGGCAGCCAAGACGCAGCAGTACTACGACCGCTACCCCGCCGACGTCGAGCGTGTGGCGGCGCTGGCCGATGCGATCGAGGAGCAAAAGTCCGCACTGCCCGACGGCTCGCCGATGACGGTCGAGCGCTTACAGCTCATGGGCAGCGACTTTGGCATGAAGCCGAGCTTTGAGCGCATGCACTGGATTATCGACCATGCTTTTGTTGGCGGCGACGGCACGCTGAGCTGCGGAGCTTCGGTATCAGACAGCTTTTTGATGCGCGCCTTCGAGCGCACCAACACGCGCACAAACCCGCTATACTGGACGCTGCAGGAGTTCATCTACGCCGACGGCGACACCATGCCCATTCGCTGGGCAGCGGCAGAAGAGAAGGCACACCGTGCCGAGTTCGACACGCTCGCGCGCCCGCTCATGTTTACCGGCGAGGCCATGTTCCCGTGGATGTTTGAGCAGATGCCCGAACTTAAGCCCTTCAAGCCCGCGATGGACCTGCTGATGGAGGACACCAGCTGGGACAAGATCTACGACCCGCAGCGCCTAGCATGCAACGAAGTGCCGCTCCAGTCCGCCGTGTACTTCGATGACATGTACGTAGATTCGGGCCTGCAACTCGACACGCTCAGCCGCGTGGGCAACTCGCATGCCTGGGTGACCAACGAGTTCGAGCACGACGGCCTGCACGGCAGCGTGGTGTTCAAGCACCTCTTCGACGAAGCCCTCAACCGCGGAGACCTGCGCCGGATCTTCTAACAAAGGAGTGTCCCCACCTGCCGGCACAAAGGGAACGTCCCCAAGTACCAGGTTAATGAAGTCATTGCAGAAAGAGGACGGAAAGCGAAAACGCCCCTAAGCGAGTGGCTTTAAATCGTAGGTCGAACAAAAGAAGCGAGCGCCGCCCAGAGCGAACAAGTTGGCATGAAAAAGGCGAGGCATAGACCTGATGGTCATGCCTCGCCTTTTGAATG
>CATZIG010000113.1 GCA_958419975.1 uncultured Collinsella sp. | reverse complement strand
GATGAGCGATTTGAGAATGTTGAGTCTGCCGTTCTTCTGAATGAAGATACCGCCGCCGCCCCAGTCGCCCTTGCGACCTTCGCCAGAGTTAGAGCCCGTCATGGTCTTGTTGTTGGTGATATATATCTTGCCGTCAGCGTCAGCGTCAATTGTCGCGTGCGTACCAGTGCTGATACGCAGACCGCCGCCTTCGGCGTTCTCCGCCACGTTGCCCGCGATTGTACCGCCCGTCATTTTGAACGTAATCGCCTGGCTCCAAAAGCCAGCGTAGATTCCGCCGCCAGCCTCATGGGAGTAGTTGGCCGTAACAGAACCGCCCGTCATGGTCAGTGATCCCTTTTTATTATCACTGCTCGTTGATGCAATGCCGCCGCCACCGAGGAGACCGTTGTTGTAAATGTCCTGATTAGTGACTTGAGCTTCAACTCGGTTGTTAGTTATATTGGCAGAACCACTGATGGTTACGGTTGCACCCTTGGTATAAACACCGCCACCGTAGCCGCCGGTGTCGGCGGTATCGCCCCTGCCGACAGAAACGGCATACGTAGCGTTGCCCGAGATGACACCACCGGAGAGATTCAACGTGACACCGCTGTCGGCAAAAATTCCACCACCGGAAGCAGCCTTATTCGCTGCAATCACGCCGCCGGTCATATTGAGTGAACCCGCTGCCATGCACAGGCCACCGCCCCAGCCGCCGCCGTTACCGTTGGCGACATAACCGCCAGAAATATCGACAGTGCCCTGAGAGAAAATAACGTGACCGTTGTTGCCCAGGATACGAGGCGTTGTGATCATGCCACCATCAAGCTTGAGCGTGCCCCCTTCCGCTACGGAAATGACTCGATTTACATAGCCATTTTTGCATGCAACGATAGCGCCGAAATTGGTAACAGTGTGCAGGTAGGTGTTTTCGCTAGTACCAAAACCGTCAGGCGTGCTTTCAGTTACGTAGTATGTAAGTGATTGTGGAACACTTTCATCAGTGAACTGCATCTCTGCTGGCTGACCAGGTTCACCACTGGTAGTTTCAGTCTTCGAGTCATCCGCCTCACCTTTGACAGTTAGCGTATTGCCCTTTTGAATTGTGATAAATGCACGAACAGGCTGGTCCTGGCCCTGGTTATCGTTACCGTTGCTGTAATAAAGCTTGTGATTCGCAAGATCGATCGTAGTATTTTGACTGATAGTGATTGACTCGCTTGAACTAATGTCAGCAGTCAGACGCAGCCTTGGGGGCCTGTTCGCCGGGGCAAGGGCAAGGTACGTAGACAGGTCTCTGTCATTGTTCAGCAGCGTGTACCCATCCGAATCTTGTTGAAGTTTCTGATCCACACCTTCATTTGCAACAGTAGCGACCTTATAGACAGACTGTCCATCATCCGCGGGCTGCGCAGCGCTCTCGGCTTCCGTGTCATCAGGCAACGGGGCCGTCTCGAGAGCGTCGTCGCCAGTCTCGTCGCCCTCGGTCTCGTCACTATTCTGGTTTTCGGTATCCCCGTTGTTGGTGTTGTCTACATCAGTAGACTCACTTGAGGAACCCCCCCATTACAGTTTCCTCGGTAGGAACCGTCTGGACATCGTTGGCAATGGCCTGCGAGATCGGAGGCATGACGAGCGACAGTACCAGGCTCAACACGGAGGCTCCGCACAAAACGCCTGCCAGTACACGGCGCGTCGCTTTTTTACTCTGCTTAGTTTTTTCTGAATTCGCTTTCATCGATGTCTCCTCCCCAAGAGACCGCGATCTTGCTCTTTCACTATCAAACGTATCTGCGCAATCTGTAATTGCGCACGCTTATAGTTCATATTGTAACGATTGTTTTAACATCTAAGCAAAAATACCGATAGTTTTGTAGCGAATTCTCAATTCTCTTGACATTTACTCAGATTTGCTTTCGTTTATTCGCTCTGAAATATCTGTTTCTACTGGTAATTAAGTTAGTTATCAGTTTTTTAATAGCATTTTATTTATTTGCACAACATTTTGCTCAAGAGTAAACATCCTGTGAACGGTCGAAAATCGACCGTGAACGGTAGATCATTAACCGGGAGGAATAGACTACCAAATTGATGGGAATATCTTTAACCCATCGGTAGTTAGAAGCGTAATGTTCAGACAACCAAATTTGAATTTGCGCGCAGTTTTTAGGCATCAATTCGCCCAAATCGCCTGAGGCCACCGCAAAGGAGCCTGCTCCCTTTGTGGTGGTTCTCCCCCGGCGCTACAGCAGATGCTCCTCGATAAAGATCGCGATGCCGTCTTTGTCGTTGCTCGCGGTTACAAAGTCGGCGGCGGCACGGGTGGCATCGCCGCCATTTGCCATGGCCACGCCCACGCCGGCGTCGGCCACCATGCAGGTGTCGTTATCGGCATCGCCAAACACGCAGATGTTCTGGAGCTCCATGTCGTTGAGCTCCGCCACGCGCACAAGGCCGCGCGTCTTGGACACGCGCGGATCCATGAACTCGTAGAGCCGCTGCGTGGTTTGCAGAGCCGCCGCCTTAACAGTGTCATCGGCAAACGTCGACGCCCGCTCAATCACCCGCGGCATTACCTCGGGCGCCATGGTAAACATCACCTTGGGCTGCGGCTCGCGCAAGAACTCGGCAAAATCGACCACCTGGTAGGGCACGCCGTCGACGCGCGACAGGTGCTCGACGCACGCGTTGCTCTCGGGCACGTAGAACACGCCGTCTCGGGGGCAGACGGGCGTTGCCGGAAGGTCCGCCATGTGCTCGCAGATGCGCGCGATGGTCTCGCCCGGCAGCGGATAGCTCAGCTCGTTGATGTCGTGCGCGCGATCGATGACCTCGGCGCCACCGCAGCCCACGAGCACGTCCACCAGACCTTCGATGCCCCAGAGCTCGTACATGGCCTCGGTCGCGTGGGCGTCGCGCCCGGTGCACAGGCCAAAGAGCACGCCGCGCTCGCGCAGGGCGCGGATCGCCGCCACGGTGCGCGGAGACACCGTGTGCTGGCTCGTGAGCAGTGTGCCGTCGATATCGCAGAACACGGCTTTGATATGGCTGAAGGTGGTGTCCATGGGGGCCTTTCTGGGTTGTGCGGCGGTGTGGGGTGTATTCGTGAACGGCGTACATGGTATACCAAGGCACGGGCCGTTGGGGCCCGATCGCCACAAAGGTGCCTGCCCCCCTTTGTGGTGGCCGAACCCGCAGGGTGACCTGGCCCGGGGCGCAAAGCATCACAACATTCGACGTTTTTCGGCAAAATCGCAAATTTCGCTGAATGTTGTGATGGTTTTTACTGCCTTGCGGCACGATCAAAATGTCGGCGTTCAAACAGCAGCAACGCCGCGGGAACCGCCGTCACGACCATGCCCGCACCAACGAGCGTCTGCTGCACGCCAAACGTCGCCGCCAGCCACGGGGCAATCGCCAGCGGGGCCACGCCGGCGAACATGTTGCCAAAACCCATGACCGAGTTCACGCGACCGAGCTGCTCGAGCGGGGCCGTCGTTTGCACGATCGTGTTGTGGAGCGGGTTGACGACGCCCCAGGCCACGCCCAGGGCAATCTGGCCAATGAGCGCCACGCCCACATACGTTGTTCCCACGTAGAGCAGGCTTCCCAGGCCCACGGACATAAGCGCCGCGAGCAGCGTTTTAAGGTTGATCAGATGCGGCGGCAAACGGAGCGCAATAACGGCGCCCAGCACCGCGCCCACACCGCTGGCCGACGAGAGCCAGCCCATCCACTCAACACCGACATGCAGAACATCGCGGTAGAAGAACGACTCCAGCGGATCGAAAGCTCCATAGCCAAAGTTCGAGAGGAAGATGATGCAGAAAAGTAGCGCGAGGACGCTGTTGGTGAAGACTGTCTTGATGCTGGTCGCGAAGGTTGCGCGGGCGGACGTGCTAGGGTTGGAGCTTTGTCCCGCACGCTCCCCTTCCTCTGCCGAATCGGCATCCGCATACCCGGCGACGCGACCTCCTTGCGGCCTAAAGCCCCAACCGGCGACGAGCGCCAGTACGGTAAAGATCATCATGAGCACGAACACCGCGCGCGACGACGCGGCCACCGCGATGGCGGAGTTGATGTCTTTGAGCTCGACAGGGTCGTCGGTGAGATACGCCGGATAGGACGTGGCAATGGGCTGGGCAAATCCCATCACAAAGCCCAGGAGTACCGCGCCGGCAAGGACTGTTTCGGTCGCACTGCCAAAGGCGAGAATTGCCGCGCCGGTTGTCAGCGTGCCGACGATGCTCGCCCGGAAATGCCGACACGGGCCCCAGGCGTCGAGCGCCGCGCCACCCGCAAAGGATCCCAAGATCACGAATACGTTCATAAAAAGGACGGCCAGCGATGTCGCCACAACCGAGGCATCGTCTGCATAGGTGAGCGTTCCGATGACACCGATGAAGTAGCTGGTCTGAAAGCCGGTATATATGAGGAAGCGCATTGCCACCAGGTGCTTAGCCTGCGCGGACAGCGATGATTGAGGCTTTGAGAAAAGAGAGGCGAGCATGGAGACTCCTTGTTTCATACGAATGCGGACGGCGGGCATTCGCCACCGTCTGTCAAATCAATCTATCCGCATGAAACATTAAGGACGCATCAAGCCCCTTCTCTCCGTTTTTCGCCCGTCATGAACTACTTGGTAGATTGTAAGGCATGCCCCACACATCTACCAAAGCAAAAACCACCACAAAGGTGCCTGGCCCCTTTGTGGTGGAAATGACGTTTGCCCAGATAAAACCTGCCAAATTAACCTGTCTTTTTTGGCTGGTTTTAGGCCAGATAATCTTGAATAAGGTCGCAGATGGCCCGGGCGTCGTTGATGTTGATGGCTCGGGTCGCAAAGCCGGCGTCGAAGGCCTGACGTGCCAGGGCCTCGTTGCAGGCAAGGGCCAGCGTGTGGCCATCGACCAGGTCGAGCGAGCTCTTGCCGCGCAGACGGTCGACACCCGAGCGCGCCACCACGATGTTGTCGAAGCCCTCGGTCTTGTAGCCCTCGATGATCACCACGTCGACATCGTTGTAGCGCAACAGCAGCTCGCGCGCGGGCATCTCGTCCTCCTCGCGCGTGTCGGCGTATTCCGCCCAGCGCGTGGCGCAAATGAGGCCCACGTGCTTGGAGCCGGCCTGGTGATGGCGCCAGGTGTCCTTAGCGGGCACATCGATATCAAAGCCGTGATGCCCATGATGCTTGAGCGAGCCCACGCGCAGGCCGCGGCGGGTGAGCTCGGCGATAACCTTCTCGACAAGCGTGGTCTTGCCCGAGTTTTGGTAGCCGATAAACGCGATCGCGGGGACGGCTGGGGTCAGGGCCGCAGGCGCGACGGCGACGGGTGCGCTCGCGGGAGCGTCGCCGTCGGCAGCGGTAGCCTCAGCAGCGGCCTGTCGCTCTGCGCGGTCCCATATGCCCGAGCGGCCGCCTTCCTTGTGCAGCAAGCGCACGTCGACGATCTCCATGCCGCGATCGACGGCTTTGCACATGTCGTAGATCGTTAGGCACGCGGCACTCGCGCCGGTCAGGGCCTCCATCTCGATACCCGTCTTGCCCGTCACGCCGGCCGTAACCAGTACGTGAAAGCCAACCTGTCCGTCCGAACGCGCCGGCGCCCAACCCTCGGGCACGTCCTCGGCCGGCGTCCCCGCCGGAGCGATGGGCGCAATGTCGCACTTACTCTTGGTAATGAGCAACGGATGGCACATGGGGATGATGTCACTCGTGCGCTTGATGGCCATAATGCCCGCCACGCGCGCGCAGGCAAGCACGTCGCCCTTCTTGGCGCGGTCCTGCAGCACCATGGCCTGCGTCTCGGGATGCATGAGGATAGTGCCCTCGGCGATAGCAATGCGATGGGTCTCGGCCTTGTCGGACACGTCGACCATGCGCACCTCGCCCTTGGCGTCCACGTGCGTCAGCTCGTCACGACGGGCGTCACGGGCGGGCTCGGCGACAGCGCTGGCAGACGGTTGCACGGACGTGTCGGCGTTGCCAACATTCGCCGCAGCCGTGGCTTTGTGGGCAGACATCGCGCCCCTGCGAGCGGCCTTGGTGGCATCGGCGTACCTGCTCTTGGCCATATGATCATCCTCCGATTTGGGACATAAATCGTTGCGTGCCCTCAATTATCGCGTGTTCCTGCGGTTTGTGGGCCACGGCATCGCGCCAAATCGAAAGTACCTGCATATCATCACCACGGCGCAGGGTGTCACGCACCGAATACTCGGCATCGCTGAACAGGCACGGACGCACGTTGCCATCGGCCGTCAGGCGCAGGCGGTTGCAATTCGCACAAAAATGGTTGGACATGGCGCTGATGAAGCCAACCGTTCCCGCCGCGCCCGGAAAATGCCAATAGCGCGCAGGGCCCGCGCCGGCAGGAGCGTCGTTAATGTCGAGCGGCTCGAGCTCGTCCAGGCCCACCGCGGCGGCTCCTGCATTGATGCGCGCCCGCAGCTCGTCGCTCGGCACGGTATCGCTCGCATCCCACAGCTCGGGATTGAGCGCGGGCGCATGCGGGTCCACAGCGCAATGCGAGCTCGTGCGTTCGTCGCCGATGGGCATGTATTCGATAAAGCGCAGGTGAATGGGGCGGTCGACGGTCAGCCGTGCGAGGGCCGCCACATCCTGGTTGAGCCGTCGCACAACAACGCAGTTCACCTTAACCGGCTCAAAGCCCCAAGCCAGTGCCGCGTCGATGCCCGCCATGGTCTGCTCGAGCCGGCCCAGGCGCGTGATCTTACCAAACA
>CATZIG010000112.1 GCA_958419975.1 uncultured Collinsella sp. | reverse complement strand
CGCCCCGCCCCATGTAGTCAATTTGGGACGGGGCTTTTTTAGCTACCGAGTAAATGTGCCCGTTGGGGGAATAGTCGTGCCACTTCGCTTGACAACAGGCTAAACTAGCTCATAAACATTTACTACTCTGTTTAGATTGAATTTGCGGTCGTTTATTTGCCGAGCCATCGAGCCCGATGCTCCGCCACGGCCGTTACTAGGGGGAACAATGGCCAAAGCAAGTGTTCGCGAGATCAGCCGCATCACCGGTTTTTCGCCTGCGACCGTGTCCAACGCACTCAACCGCAAGCGTAGCGTGAGCGAGGAGACCGCCAAGGTCATCCTGGAGTGCGCACAGTCGCTCGGCTATCAGCAGTCGACGCAGCTCGAGAGCATTCAGTTTGTGCTCGCGCGCAAGACGGGCGCCATCTTGGACGAGAGCACCTTCCATCCCGCGGTTATCGAGGGTGTGGAGCGCCAGGCGCGTCGCCACGGCATGAGCACGAGCTTTGTCTCGCTCGACTTTAGCGACCTGGACGCCGTGCGCCCGCAGGTCGAGGGTCTGATTGCCGATCCGGCCGCCGCTATCGTGCTGATGGGTACCGAGCTGGGTGAGGAAGATTACGCCTTGTTTGCCAACGCCGCCGCCCACCTGATCGTGCTCGATGGCTGGAGCGATCGTCAGTACTTTGATGCCGTAGTTATTGCCAATACCGATTCGGTGCTGCGTGCCGTGGACTACCTTATCGAGAAAGGGCACAAGCAAATCGGCTATCTGGCGGGCGACCTTCGTATCCGCAACTTTAAGGACCGCGAGCGCGGCTATCGCCAAGCGCTTGAGGATGCGGGCCTCGAAGCCAATCCGGCATGGCGTGCCACGCTGGGCACCACGCTCGAGGGTGCCTATCGCGACATGGGCGCGTGGCTCGACAGCGTCTCGCGCGACGACCTGCCGACGGCTTTCTTTGCCGAGAACGACGTGCTCGCCGTAGGCGCCATGCGCGCGCTCAACGAGCACGGTATTCGCGTGCCCGAGGATGTTTCGATCATCGGCTTTGACGACCTGTCTTTGGGCGCCTTCTCCAACCCGCCGCTCACCACGGTGCACGTTCCCAAGCACGAGGTGGGCGAGATCGCGGTGCGCCGTCTGGTGGGCAACATCCGCAATCCCAAGAGCTATACCTGCAAGACGGCCGTGTCGACCTATTTTGTCGAGCGCCAGAGCGTGCGTGAAATCTAGGCGGAACGGCGCCAGACCTCAGAGCGGAAAAGTCCGCCAAAGGCAACCGTACATAACGCTACCAAGAGAGGGTCCTTCGGGGCCCTCCTTTTGTTGCCCTTGTATGTTCAGATTGTTTACATACCGTTTAGGCTGATTTCTCTACCGTTTACGGGACTTTCGCGCTAAACTTCTAAACAGAAGAGTAAAACATTTAGTAAACAGAACAAAACGAAACATGCGTCTGTTTACTGAACATGTGATTAGGGGAGGACGTACATGGACAAGATTAAGCTCGGCTTTGTGCCCACGCGCCGCAGTATCTTTAGCGCGCCGGACGCGATCAAGTATCGCGGCCTTACGGCTGATCGCCTGCGCGAGATCGGCGTCGACATCGTGGATATCGATGACATCAATGACGAGGGCCTGCTGTTCGACGACAGCCATATCGAGCCTATCGTCAAGAAGTTCCGCGCCGAGGGCGTCGATGGCATCATGCTGTGCCACGCCAACTTTGGCACTGAGTACGTTTGCGCTCGCCTTGCCCGCGAGCTCGGCCTGCCCGTGCTACTGTGGGGCCCGCGCGACGAGCGCCCCGAGCCCGACGGCACCCGTCTGCGCGATAGCCAGTGCGGCCTGTTCGCCACCGGCAAAGTGTTGCGCCGCTTCCAGGTGCCCTTTACCTACATGACCAATTGCCGTCTGACCGACCCCGAGTTCGAGCGCGGCGTCTGGGACTTTTTGGCCGTGTGCAACGTGGTCAAGACCTTCAAGCACACCCGCATCCTGCAGATGGCCACCCGCCCCTTCGACTTCTGGTCGACCATGTGCAACGAGGGCGAGCTGCTCGAGAAGTTCAACATCCAGCTTTCGCCCATCCCCATGACCGAGCTTGTCCAAGCCGTGCGCGACGCCCAGGCCGACGAGCAGGCCATGACCGCCATGCTCGCCCACATCGCCGACAGCTTTGAGATCTGCATCCCCGAGGACAAGGTCCCCGCGGTCGCCGGTCTTGCCATCGCCATGAAGAGCCTGGTCGAGAAATACGGCTGCAACGCCGGAGCCATCCAGTGCTGGAACGCTCTGCAGGACGAGCTGGGCATTATGCCCTGCGCCGCCAACGCCATCCTCAACGAGATGGGTATCCCTATCGTCTGCGAAACCGACATCCACGGCGCCATCACCGCGCTCATGGTCGAGGCAGCCGATCTTGGCCGTCATCGCGGCATGTTCGCCGACTGGACCGTGCGCCATCCCGATAACGAGAACGGCGAGCTGCTGCAGCACTGCGGCCCCTGGCCCTGCAGCTGCGCGGCCGTCAAGCCCAAGCTCACCTACCCGCTGGCATTCGATCACCCCGGTGCGCTGACGGCCGAGGCCAAGCACGGTGACCTCACCCTTGCCCGCTTTGACGGCGACAACGGCGAGTACTCGCTGCTGCTGGGCAACGCCCGCGGCATCGACGGCCCGGCCGGCATGGGCACCTATCTGTGGGTCGAGGTCGAGAACCTCAAGCGCCTCGAGGCCAAGATCGTCGAGGGCCCCTACATCCACCACTGCGTCGCTATTCACGCCAACGTGGTGCCGGTGCTCTACGAGGCCTGCAAGTACATCGGCATCCAGCCCGACCTGTACGACCCCATTGAAGAAGACGTCAAAGCCTACCTGCGAGGAGAGTAGAAATGGCAACTATCGAAGAGCTTGAGTCCCTGCGTTGGGATCTTCGCCGCGATTGCGTCGATATCATCATGGCTGGTGCCGGCGGCCACATCGGCGGTGACATGTCGGTGATCGACGCCCTCATGACCCTCTATGCCAACCACCTCAACATTTCACCCGAGACCATCGACGATCCCAACCGCGATCGCTTCGTGCTTTCCAAGGGGCACGCCATGGAGGCCTACTACGCGGTGCTCTGCCACGAGGGCTATCTTGACCTCGACGACGTCAAGGCCCGCTTCTCCAAGTTCGGCAGCCCCTACATCGGCCACCCCAACAACAAGCTCAAGGGCATCGAGATGAACTCGGGCTCGCTGGGCCACGGCCTGCCCGTGGCCGTGGGCATGGCGCTCGCCGGCAAGATGGACGGCCGCGACTACCGCGTCTACACCATCATGGGCGACGGCGAACTTGCCGAGGGTTCGGTCTGGGAGGGCGCCATGAGCGGCGGCAACTATCAGCTCGATAACCTGTGCGCGCTCGTGGACCGCAACCGCCTGCAGATTAGCGGCAGCACCGAGGACGTCATGAAGCAGGATTCGCAGGAGGAGCGCTGGGCTGCCTTTGGGTGGAACGTGCTCTCCATTCCGGGCAACGACGTCCAGGCGATTGACGCTGCGCTGACGCTTGCTGCCGAGACCAAGGGAAAGCCCACGGTCATCATCCTCAACACGGTGAAGGGCTATGGCTCGCCTGTCATGGAGGACAAGGCCTCCTGGCATCATCACCTGCCCAACGATGAGGAATATGCCCAGATCATCGCCGATTTCGCTGCCCATAAGGAGGCCATCAATGGCTAACAAGATCGCCAACCGCAAGGTTATCTGCGACACGCTGCTCGAGGCCGCCGAGACCGATAAGGACATCGTCGTCCTGTGCTCCGACTCCCGCGGCTCCGCATCGCTCACGCCGTTCTTCGATCAGTATCCCCAGCAGTCCGTCGAGGTCGGCATCGCCGAGCAGGACCTGGTGAGTATCGCCGCCGGCATGGCTTCGTGCGGCAAGAAGGCCTGGGCCGCCTCGCCGGCGTCCTTTGTGACCACGCGCTCGTATGAGCAGTGCAAGGTCGACGTTTCGTACTCCAATACCAACGTCAAGCTCATCGGCATCTCTGGCGGCGTGTCCTACGGCGCCTTGGGCATGAGCCACCACTCCGCGCAGGATATCGCCGCCATGAGCGCGATTCCCAACATGCGCGTGTATCTGCCGAGCGACCGCTTCCAGACCGCCGAGCTCGTGCGTGCTCTGGTAGCCGATAACAAGCCGGCTTACATCCGCGTGGGCCGCAATCCGGTCGAGGACGTGTACACCGAGGATGAGTGCCCGTTCCAGATGGATCGCGCCACCTGGGTGCGCCGCGGCACCGATGTGACGCTCGTCGCCACCGGCGAGATGGTCCGCCACGCCGTGGACGCCGCCGATCTGCTGGCCGAGCAGGGCATCTCGGCAACGGTGCTCGACATGTACTGCGTCAAGCCGCTCGACACCGAGGCCGTGATTGAGGCAGTCGGCGCCACGCGCGCCGTCGTGACCGTCGAGGAGCACAGCCCCTTCGGAGGCTTGGGCTCTATGGTCGCGCAGGTGGTGGGCGAGCATTGCCCGCGTCCGGTCAAGTGCCTCTCCCTGCCCGACGCGCCGGTCATCACCGGCACGAGCCCCGAGGTCTTTGCGCACTACGGCCTCACCGGCGAAGGCATTGCCAAGACGGTCGCCGACTTCCTGCCCACAGAGTAACTGGAATGTGACAAAGGGGCCGTCCCTTTGTCACATTCGTTTTGAAAGGGGTGGCCATGGGCCGCTACATCATCGGAATCGATCAATCCACGCAGGGCACCAAGGCGCTGCTGGTGGACGAGGGCGGCCATTTGATTCATCGTGCCGATCGCTCGCATCGCCAGATTGTCAACGAGGCCGGCTGGGTGAGCCATGATCCGGCCGAGATTGCCGCCAACGTGCTGGCCGTGGCGCGCGCTGTGGTGGAGGAGACCGGGGTCGACCCGGCCGACGTCGCCGGTATCGGCATCTCCAACCAGCGCGAGACCACCGTTGCCTGGAACCGCACGACGGGCGAGCCGCTGTGCGACGCCGTGGTGTGGCAGTGCGCCCGCGCCCGCGAGCTATGCGACGAGCTGGCCGCGCGCGAGGGCGTGGCCGAGCTGGTGCGTGACACGACGGGCCTGGTGCTCTCGCCCTACTATCCGGCGGGCAAGATGGCCTGGATTCTCGCGAACGTTCCCGCGGCTGCCGAGGCCGCGGCGGCGGGCGAGCTTTGCCTGGGCACCATCGATGCCTGGGTGGTCTGGACGCTCACGGGCGGCGCGGAGTTCCGCTGCGACTGGTCTAACGCCAGCCGCACGCAGCTCTTTGACCTGCGCCGTGGCTGCTGGAGCGAGCCGGTGTGCGAGGCCTTTGGCATCGACGTGGCCTGCCTGCCGCAGGTGACCGATTCCGATGGCCTGTTCGGCACGACGGACCTGGGCGGCTTTTTGCCGGCACCCGTGCCCATTCACGGCGTGCTCGGCGACAGCCATGCGGCCTTGTTCGCGCAGGGTTGCCACAGCCGCGGTATGGCCAAGGCGACCTATGGCACCGGCAGCTCGGTCATGATGAACGTCGGCGACGAGTTCGTTGCCAGCTCGCATGGGCTTTCGAGCTCGCTCGCATGGCGTATGGACGGCGTGACCGAGTACGTGCTCGAGGGCAACGTGAGCTACGCCGGCGCCGTCAAGACGTGGCTGCGCGACGATCTGGAGCTCATCAACAACCCCGAGGAAGTTACCGACCTGTGCTACGCCGCCAATCCGGCGAGCCGCGTCTACTTTGTGCCGGCGTTTACCGGTTTGGGCGCGCCGCACTGGGCGAGTGACGCCGAGGGCTGCGTCTTTGGCATGACGCGCACCACGGGTCGCGCGGAATTCGTGAAGGCCGCCGACGAGTCGATCGCCTATCAGATCTTTGACGTGATTGATGCGATGGTCGAGGATTCGGGTGCGGCATTGGCCGAGCTTCGTGTTGACGGCGGTCCCACGCGCGACGCGTACCTGATGCAGTTTGAGAGCGACTTGGTTGGCTCGCCCATCCGCATCGCGAGCAACGACGAGATGAGCGGCCTGGGTGCGGCCTGGGCCTGCGGTATTGCGCTGGGCATGTACACGCGCGATGTCGTCGACGTCTACGGCGCCCGCGGCATCGTGGAGCCTGCCATGACCGCCGACGAACGCGCCAAAAAGATCGCCGGCTGGCGCCACGCTGTCGACGCTACAATCGCGTACACTGCCTAGCATGATTTTTCCGGGACGGGGATTATAAACTCATTGAGCCCCGTCCCAGGTAGCTTATTTGGGACGGGGCTTTTTTGACTGGTATGATTGGTGCGACCATTCGAACCAGCTAAAAGAGCCCCGTCCCAAATTGACTACCGAGAGGATCTGCCATGGAGCGCATCGCCAGCTTTTCTGTTGATCATCTGCTGCTTGAGCCCGGCGTGTATGTGAGCCGCATCGACCGCGATCCGGCGACCGGCGCCGCCGTCACCACGTTTGACCTGCGCCTGACCACGCCCAACAAGGAGCCGGTCATGAACACGGCCGAGTGCCACACCATCGAGCACCTGGGCGCGACGTTCCTCCGCAATCATGCCGAGTGGTCGAGCCGCATTGTCTACTTTGGCCCCATGGGCTGCCGCACGGGCTTTTACCTCGTCGTTTTTGGTGAGCTGACGAGCGAGGAGATTCTGCCGCTCGTGCGTGAGCTGTTCGAGTTTGTCGCCGGCTTTGAGGGCGATGTCCCCGGTGCCGCACCCGAGGAGTGCGGTAACTACCTGGACCAGAACCTCCCCATGGCAAACTGGCTCGCACGCCGCTATCTCGACCGTGACCTGGCCGATATC
>CATZIG010000111.1 GCA_958419975.1 uncultured Collinsella sp. | reverse complement strand
GCACGCCGTGCTTGCCAAGCGCGGGAATCTGACATGCCATCTGAACAAAGACACCGAGGGTCGTACCGGCCGCAATCAAGATGATGCCGGCACGTTCGCCAAACTGTGCGGACACGGGCGCAAAACCCATAAAGCTCGCAATGACGATCACATTGTTGAGGACCGGGGCAAACGTCGACCAAAAGTAGTCGCGGTGTGCGTTGAGAACGCCCGAAAACACCGAGCCCAAACCATAAAACAGAATCTGGATGGCAAAGAAACGGAACATGAACGCAGCGGTATCCATGCTGCCGCCGTCACCCGAAAGGAACGATTGCGTCCAGATAAAGCCCGGGGCGAACACGGTCCCCAGCAACGAAATGCCACCCAGCACCAAAAGCAGAATGCCGAGCAGGTTGCCCACGTACTCGTTCGAGGCCTCGCGACCCTGCTCACGCCTCACGCCCATGTACACGGGCAAAAACGCCGTCACGAGCATGCCGCCCATCACGAGTTCGTAGAGCATATTGGGCAGGTTGTTGGCGACCTGATAGGAGGACGAGAGTAGCGACATGCCGATAGCGGCCGCCATTGCCCACGTGCGGATAAAACCGGTGACGCGAGACACGATGGTCAGGATGGTCATAAGCCCGGCGGAACGACCAACCGTGGAGTAGTCCGACGAGCCCATGTCGTCAGTGTCATCTCGCGACGAAGAAGCTTCGGATGAGGGTGTCTGAGGCGCAGATTCTTTTGCAAAATGAGCTCCGCGCTTCAATTCTTCCTGCGGCATCGCTCAGTCCTCTCTCGTAATCGCGGCAACCGTCGCCCCGCAAAATGCAATTAAATCATCGGGTGCAAGCTCGAGCTGATAACCACGCTTGCCTCCCGAAATAAAAATGGTATCCCAAAGGACACATGTCTCATCAATGAGCGTCCGGTAGCGTTTTTTCATACCGACCGGGCTGCAGCCGCCGCGAACGTAGCCAGTCGCCGCAAGCAAATCCTTCACATGCATCATGGCCAAGGACTTCTCCCCCGCGGCACGCGCGGCGGACTTTAGATCGAGCTCGTCGGCAACAGGGATACAGCACACGATATAGTCGTTGGACGGTGTCACGCAGACCAAAGTCTTAAATCCTTGACCGGGCTCCTCGCCAAGCTGCTCCGAAATCGCGACACCCAGGCCCACCGACTCATCACCATCGTCTTCGTACGTATGTAGAACATAGGAAATGCCGGCGCTTTCCAGCTCGCGCATCGCATTGGTTTTTGGCGTCTTTACAGCCTTTGCCATGACATATCCTTTCCCTCGCATTCGGACGCAAGGATTAAGTATATGTCCAATTCGGCTGCATACGTCACTTCGGCACAGCAAGCGCCATCGAATCACAAGGAGTCGATGGCGCCCATAAACTGAATCGCCTATTTATTGAGCATCAAGTTGAGCCTGACGCTCCCGGTCACGCCTGAGCAACGGCGCCAAAAACTTGCCCGTATAACTCTGCGGACAGTCCGCAACCTGCTCCGGTGTGCCCGAAACCACGACGGTTCCGCCGCCGTTACCGCCCTCGGGACCCATATCGATCAGGCGGTCGGCAACCTTGATGACATCAAGGTTGTGTTCAATCACCAGCACCGTGTTGCCCGCATCGACCAAGCGCTGCAGCACATCGAGCAGCTGGCGGACGTCCTCAAAATGAAGGCCAGTCGTCGGCTCGTCCAAAATATAGAACGTCTTGCCCGTCTGGCGTCGATGAAGCTCCTTGGCGAGTTTCACACGCTGCGCCTCGCCGCCCGAAAGCGTCGTGGCGGGCTGGCCCAGGCTCACGTAGCCCAAGCCTACATCGTACAGCGTCTGGAGCTTTCGCTTGATCTGCGGGATATTCCCAAAGAAAGCCAGTGCCTCGGCCACGCTCATGTCAAGTACGTCCGAGATGGTCTTGCCACGGTAGGTGACCTCGAGTGTCTCGCGGTTGTAGCGTTTACCGCCGCAAACTTCGCAGGGAACGTAGATATCGGGAAGGAAGTGCATCTCGATCTTGATCTGCCCGTCGCCCTTGCACGCCTCGCAGCGCCCGCCACTCACATTAAAGGAGAAACGACCCGGCGAGTAGCCGCGCGCCTTCGACTCCGGCGTACTCGCAAACAGCGCGCGAAGATCATCCCACAGGCCGATATAGGTAGCAGGGTTGGAACGCGGCGTGCGGCCAATCGGCGACTGGTCGATATCGATAACCTTATCGATACACTCGATGCCCTCGATTTTCTTATACGGACCCACGGGGCGCGTCGAACGGTGAATAGCATTCGTAAGGGCAGGCGCAATGGTGTCGGTAACCAGGGAGCTCTTGCCTGATCCCGACACGCCGGTAACAACCGTAAGCGTACCAAACTCGATCTTGGCAGTAACGTTTTTGAGGTTGTTGGCTCGAGCGCCCGTAATTTTAAGGCAGCCGCGACCGGGCTTGCGCCGTTCATCAGGCACCCGAATCATTCGTTTGCCGGTCAGATAAGCGCCCGTCATCGACTCAGGACACGCCATGATATCAGCAGGCGTTCCCGCCGCGACTACGTGCCCGCCGTTGGCACCGGCGCCGGGCCCCATGTCGATCACGTAGTCGGCGGCACGGATTGTATCCTCGTCGTGTTCGACGACGATAACGGTATTGCCGATATCGCGCAGGCGCTCGAGCGTCTTGATCAGGCGCTCGTTGTCACGTTGATGAAGACCGATCGAGGGCTCGTCCAGAATATAGAGCACGCCCATGAGACCCGCGCCGATCTGCGTTGCCAGTCGAATACGCTGCGCCTCGCCACCGGAAAGCGTCGCCGAGGCACGATCGAGCGTCAGATAGTCGAGTCCAACATCGACCAGAAAACGCAAGCGCTCCAGGATTTCCTTGACGATACGGCCGCCGATAAACTGTTGGCGCTCGGTGAGTTCCAGGCCCTCAAAAAACTCGAGCGATTCACGGCACGACAGGCAACAAACCTCGTAAATGGACTTGCCGCCCACGGTGACGGCAAGCATCTCGGGACGCAGGCGAGCACCGTGACAGCTCGAGCACGGCTCCTCGCGAATGTACTTCTCCAGGCGCGCCTTGGTGTTCTCGTTCGTCGTCTCGGTATAGCGTTCGTACAGGATGTTGCGAACGCCCGAAAACTTGGTATCCCACTGGCTGCGACGCCCATCGAGCTTTTGATAGTCGACCGAAATCTTCGTGTCGCCCATGCCATCCAAAAACGCACGACGCACGCGAGGGGGCAAGTCCCCCCACGGCGTATCGGCGCTCACCTTAAAGTGTTTGCAGACCGCAGCAAAAATCTGCGGATAGTAGTTCGAATTGCCAAACAGGCTACCAAAGACTCCGTCGGCAATGGACTTCGAGGGATCCTCAATCAGCGCCTCGGCATCAACGGTTTTCTTAAAGCCCAGGCCGTCGCACTCAGGACATGCGCCATAGGGAGCGTTGAACGAAAAGTCGCGGGGTTGTAGGTCGTCGATGGAGTGCCCGTGCTCCGGGCATGCCAGAGCCAACGAATACTCCAGTAGCTCGCCCTCGGTCCCCTCGGGAGCATCGCGATCGGGCAGCATGTATACGTTCACATTACCGTGCGCCAAGGCAGTCGCCTGTTCAACAGACTCGGCGATACGGCCCAGAGAATTCTCACGGATCACGATGCGGTCGACTACGACCTCGATATCGTGTTTGAACTTCTTGTCCAGATCGATCGGATCATCGAGCGAGCGCACTTCGCCGTCGACACGCACGCGGCTAAAGCCCTCGGCGCGAAGGTCCTCAAACAGTTTGGTGTACTCGCCTTTTCGCCCGCGCACCACCGGTGCCAGCACAAACGCGCGGCGACCCTCCCCCGCCGCCAAGACTTTGTCGGCAACCTGGTCGGTCGTCTGGCGCTCAATGACGCGGCCGCATTCGGGACAGTGCGGGGTGCCCACACGGGCGAACAGCAGGCGCAGATAGTCATAAATCTCGGTTACGGTGCCAACCGTCGAGCGAGGGTTTTTAGACGTCGTCTTTTGGTCGATCGACACCGCCGGCGAAAGGCCGTCGATTGAATCCAAGTCGGGTTTGTCCATCTGGCCCAAGAACTGGCGCGCATAGCTCGAAAGACTCTCGACGTATCGACGCTGGCCCTCGGCATAGATAGTGTCAAATGCCAGCGAACTCTTGCCCGAGCCAGAAAGACCGGTAATGACCACGAGTTGGTCACGCGGAATGGAAACATCGATATCACGGAGGTTGTGCTCACGAGCGCCGCGAATAACGATAGAAGAATCAGACATGGAAGCTCCTTGCCTCCTATTGCATCGAATCATACTGTCGATGAGTTTAGCGCACTCGACGCGCACAGATGTTCGTAATACAAGATTCGCAGACCTTTAGCTTTGCGTATCGGGTGCTTTGTTTCTCGAAATGCCGTGGAAAGGTTACAGTAATCTACTACTGAACTTAATTTGCTGTAACAGAGGAACGTCCATGACCGAAGATATCCCCCTTGAAATCACTTCGAGCGACATGGCCAATCTGCCCATATTCATCGCCGTCCTTATCGTGGCCACCGTCGTCGTGCGCGTGTATTTTTCAATCAAACACAATGAAAAGCCGCCCATTGCCCGCGTCTTTTGGTGCGCGACGCTCCTCATCCCGCTCGGCATGGTAGCTGCATGGATTACGAATCAATTGCTCGTAAATGAGGACAATTCCCTATGGGTCCTTTCTTATTCGGCGCTCGGTGCTACCGCCGTCATACTTCTTGTCGAGCCCTTGGTTTCGGGACTTATCGACCAAACCGATCTTGCGACGGGAACGGTTGCCTGTATTTGCCGTGACATCCTTGTCATCGCCGCTGTTTCAGCGCTCTCGTTCGTTTCGCTCGAAATTGCCTGTAACGAAACGTTCTATCGCATTCCCGCCAACTCATTCGGGTTTTCCGTCGGGCTGCTCGCGACGGTTCTGCTCTCCCTTTATTTGCTGGGACAGCGTCATGGAGGCGTCATGGCCCTCGTGCCCGTCGCCTGTTGCATCCTTGGCATTGCCGAGCACTTCGTCATAACGTTTAAAGGCGAAGCCATCCTGCCAAGCGATATCTTGGCCCTTGGCACCGCAATGGAAGTGAGCGAGGGATACGAGTTTACCTTTACCGCCGGAATCGTAACCTCTCTCGCTCTGCTGGAGATTTCCCTGGGGCTTCTTTCGCTTATCCGACCGCGAAAGCTCCGTACGCCCACCCATGTCTTCCCCGCAATCGCCGCTAACCTCTGCGCTTTTCTGCTAGTGACCGTTGTGGGGCTCTCAGGCTTTTCCAGCATCGACTTGGAGCAGGCGCTGGATTTTGGATTTGACCGTTGGCAGCCCATCACCACATATACGTCTCAGGGTTTTATCACTTCGTTCACCGAAATGGTCAACGAGTTGCCCATTGAGAAGCCCGAAGGCTATACGCCCGATGAGGCGCAGAGCATCGAGCAGGAGCTCGCCGCCGCCTACGACAGCACGTATGGCTCGAGCGAGCAGCGCGCGGCTGCCGTTGCCCAGTTCAATGAAATCAAGCCGACGATTGTTGCCGTCATGAACGAGAGTTTTAGCGACCTTTCGTGCTTTGAGCAGCTCCAGGCGGCCGGGTACACCGGCCCCGCATTCTACAACTCGCTTCCCGACACACTTGTTCGCGGCACCATGCTCGCTTCGGTCACCGGTGGCGGAACGGCAAACTCCGAATTCGAATTTTTGACCGGAGCGACAACGGCCTTTGTCGGATTAGGCAAGATCCCCTATCAGCTGTATCAGATGAATGGCGTCAACAGCCTGGCAAAGGACCTTAAAGAGCTTGGGTATACCGCTACCGCTATGCACCCGCAAAACCCCGTCAACTACCATCGAGATAAGATCTATCAGCAGCTGGGCTTTGGAGACTTTCTTTCAATCGGCGATTTCGAAGGTGCGCCCTGTTACCATGCCGGCGTATGCGACTACGCCACCTACGACAAGATACTCGACCTGCTTAGAACCGACGAAGCGCCGCAGTTCATCTTTGACGTCACGATGCAAAATCACGGCGGCTACGACTATGGCACCGTTCCCGCCGAAGAGCTGACAAACTATTGGGTCGAGGGAGCCAGCGAGGGCGCCAATAGCGCGCTCAACACCTATCTCACCTGCATCAACGCATCCGACCGGGACCTCGAGTACTTTATCAACGAGCTCCGCAATATCGGCAGACCGGTTGTTCTTGTCTTTTTTGGCGACCATCAGGCGAGCGCCGCAACGACTCTCAACGACGAGCTGTACCCTCAGGAAGATACGGCAAGCCACGCTTTCCGTGTCTATCAGTCAACCTATTTCGTCTGGGCTAACTATGAAATCGCCGGCAATACCGAGCTCAACGTCTACGACACCGTCGGGGCAAACGAGATTGCAGCCATTACCCTTAATAAGATCGGCGCCCCGCTCACCGACTATCAAAAGGCCCTGCTTGCAACAAGGTCAGATGTGCCCACCATCAATGTCGCCGGCTATCTCGGTGCCGACGGGCTGCGCTACAACTTGGAATCTGAAGACAGCCCATACACCTCGACGATCGACAAGCTGCAGCGCATGCAATACCTCGAGTTCGCCAGCAAAGTTCAGTAAGCCCGCCCATTCGCTTGGGCCCATCGTATTGCAAGCACGCTCGGCCCAAATGCATCGCAAATGACTCCCGCTCGCAAACGAGGGTACAATGACGCTCGTGTCACATCACGGGGCTCCGGCCCCAACATATACAAAGGAGTCATACATGGGTTGCGAGCACGCACAGGCCGCCGGCGGACAAACGTCGCCGTCGCAATT
>CATZIG010000110.1 GCA_958419975.1 uncultured Collinsella sp. | reverse complement strand
GTAGCCGACACAAAACGCGGACCCAGGCCCTTCACCCATGCCAGACGCTCGCGAATCTCGTCCTCACTCGCAGCATCCGCCGCACTAAAGAAAGCGAAATCGACGTAGGGCGCAATCTGCTCGTAGTACTCGTCGGTGGAGTCGTCCGAAAAGTCAAAAGAGACCGTGACGCCCGCAGCCTTCAACTTGGGCAGCTCGCGCTCGGTAAAGCAATAGTTGCCCGAATGAACCACATCGAACTGCTTCATGTACGCAAGATCAAAGCGATCGAGGACATAGCGCGCATCGCCACGGATACCGCCCTCGTTGGAGCCAAGGAAGACACGGTCACCGTCAACGACGGTCACGCGAGCCGCTCCGTTCTCGCCAATCATCTGCTCGCACTTGTCAAGCTCGATACCCTCATCCTCGAGGCTTGCAATGACATGCTCGGCAGCGGCGTCATTACCAAAAATGCCCATGTATGCAGAGCGTGCGGCACCGCATTTCTTGGCATAAACGGCGAAGTTCACCGCATTGCCGCCGGGATACATGGTGTGGATATGCTCGTAGCGATCGACGACGTTGTCGCCAAATCCGAGCGCGTTAACGTTAAATGCCATGGCCTTTGTCCCTTCTAGTACTCGACAACACCCATATAGCGACGGAAATCGGGATCGTGATCAAACACCTTGCCGCGTGCAGCACGCAGCTCGCAGTTCATGGCGTAGAACAGCACCGGGTCCAGATAGGCACGGACGCTCGCCGGCACGGCTTCCATACCGTACTCCTTGGCATCGAGCACCATCAGCGTATCGGTATGCGTCTTAAGGAACGCCAGGGCGCGCTCGTCCATGGCACGGCACTCGCTGGAGCCCATCTGCAGGAAGTAAAAAACGCCATCCTGAGTAGCCTCGAAGGGGCCATGGAAGTACTCGGCAGAGTGGATGTAGCTGCAGTGCTGCCACTGCATCTCCATAAGAGAGCAGATAGCGAAACCGTAGGTCTGGCTAAAGTTGGGACCGCTGCCCAGAATGTAGAAGAACTCGTGCTCCTGGCAAAGCTTGGCAAAACGATCGCCCAGCTCGGCATTTACCTTCTCGCGTGCCGGGGGAAGAATCTTATCCATCTCGGCGATACCGGCATACATATCGGCAAGATCGGCGTAGCCCTCCTGCTGATCGAGCAGCTCGGCCGCAAGCGACAGCGAAATGCCAGCGGGGACCTCGGCCTGCGGCACGCCCTCGCCCCACGGGTAGACCCACGTGGTCCACTTGCCGGAGTCAATCTTGGATCCAGCGTTGTCGGTCTGGGCGATCACCGTAGCGCCGGCAGCAAGGGCAATCTCGCAGCCCTCGACGACCTCGGGGGTGTTGCCACTGTGGCTACAAGCGATGACCAGGGACTTCTCGCCCAGACGACGCGGACGCATGATATCGAACTCGCGAGCCGTATAGATATACGAAGTGAAGGTGGTTGCCTCGCGCTGCAGAAGCTCATGAGCCGGGATCAAATCGATCATGGAGCCACCGCAAGCAATCCAGTAGACGCTGTCGAACTTGCCCTTCTCGGCAATTGCCTCTTTGATCAGATCGTGTGCGTTCATATCCAGTTCCTTTCTTATTTGGCCCGCAATCAATGACGTTGGTTGCGTGGCCGATGGTTGTTTTAGTCAATCAGATATTTCTCGAATGCGGCCATGTTCTTGGCATCTGCCGCCGCCGGGTCATCGTAGTAACGACCGTCCGTGATTTCCTGGCCCAGCATGCCGTCGAAACCATGGGCGTTGAGTGTGGCGACGGAGGCGTCCATATCGTGCTTGCCATCGCCCCACACCAGATGGCCATACGGGTCACCGTCGATAAAGTGCATCTCGTGAATTGCCCCATCACCAAAGGCGGCAAACCAGTCCTCGAGCGTCTCGCCTGCAACGCCCATCGCGGTTGTATCAACCATGGGCTGTAAGTACGGGCTCGCGACCTCGTCAATCATGCGCTTCGCATCGGAAACCGTCGTCACAAGGTTGCTCTCCTCGGGACGCAGGCTTTCCATCGTAAGCACCAGACCGTGCTCGCCGGCATACTCCGCCAGAATGGACAAGTGCTCGCGGCTGCGCTTCCAGGCTTCCTCGCGGTCCTCGTCCCAGTCGCCCCAGCCCGAGTTGATGGACATGCGGTCGCACCCAAGTACCTCGGCAAGCTCAATGCCGTGCTTAAAGTACGCCAGGCTGCGCTGTTCATGCAGCGGTTTGCGTGCGCAGTACTGCCAAGGATAGACAACATTCTCGGGACACAGAGTACGATACCTAAGCCCACGGTCTGCAGCCTTTTTCGCCAGGACCTCAGCCTCAAAGTAGCCCGTGTGGTCGAGCGTCACATGCGGCTCCGCACACCACAGCTCAATGGACTCAAAGCCCAAACGCTGCTGCACATCAAGGAAGTAATCGAGCGACCACATGATGTAGTGGATATTCATGCCCGCAATCTGTTCGCGGTGCAGCGTCGGTTTGGATTCAGACATCTTATGCCTCCTTATTTCGATCGAACACGATTTGTCCGTCCGACATCGTCATGTCAACCGCAAGATCGCGTGCGTCGCGATAATCGAGGTCGAACACATCCCGATCGAGCACGCAGATATCGGCAAGCTTGCCAACCTCGAGCGTACCCAGCTCGTCTTCGCGCATCAGGTCGTACGCGCCCCCGGCAGTCCAAGCGCACAAGAGCTCGACAAGCGTCAGCGTGTTGACCTCATTCACGGGCAGTCCGTCGGCGAAGAATCCGCCGCACGCGCTGTAGATTGACTCGCCCAGGCTCGGAATCAGCAGCGGCAGATCCGTGCCGCAGCACACTGTGCATCCGGAATCTTCCATGCCGCGGCGATTCCAGCTGTGCAAAAGTCGCGTCTCGCCAATTTGTCGACGCATCATCGACAGGCAATCCTCGCGCCGGTCCAGCGTCAGAATCTGCGGATAGACCTCGCAAATTCCACCTAACTTGCCAAACTCGACAAGATCGGTCGGGTCAGAGTTCTCGAGATCGGTAATCGCATGGCGGCGAAGCATCCGTCCGTGCTCGTCTCGAGGCAGCGAGGCATAGAGCGCCACGGTACGACGAACGGCGCCATCGCCCTGGCAATGCAAGGAATATCGGAAGCCGTCAGCATCAATTGCACGCAGCTCGTTCTCAATCAGATCCCACTCTGGCTCCTCGACGACCGTCTTGCCGGCAGCGCCCGCATCGGCCGTGTCCTCATAGGGGTCTATCATCTCGGCAAGCCCCGCCCATACGCCGCGATCGGTCATACGGTTGAAGCCAGAAAAACGAACGAACGGTCCCCGGAAGCGCTCTCGTGCCTCGCGGGCATATGCCAGATTTGCACCGGCACCCACCGGCTGCGACATCATAGAGACGCGAACCGTCAGCTCACCAGATTCCTCACGGCGAGCCATTTCGTCGGCAAAGCCGTAGTAGTCATCAAACGCCATCTCCTTGATGGCGGTAACGCCGCGCTCGTTAAGCATGCTCATGTAGTCCGAATACCCGGCACGCACCTCGGGCAGCGCGAGGAAATCGCTCATCATGCGCCAGATCTTCTCGGCATAGCACGCCTGGGGTGTAAAGCCGTATCGCGCACTGGCGGCAGCATTGAGAACGCAGGTCTCCGCACCCGGTGTAAAGCAGACGACAGGGATATCGCCAAAACAATCGTCAAACACAGCTGCCGTATTTGCGTTCTCGGCATCCGATGCCAACGTTTCGGGTAGGTTGTGGCCAAAAGCCGCCGCGCAATCCGGATGATCTTCTTTCCATGCACGCAAGAGCGACACGGCCTCTTTGGCATCATCGATGCCGGACAGATCAGTCCCCAACGTCCGCAGCGCCCAACCTGTATAGAAGGTATGCACATCGATCAGGCCGGGCATGACAGTGCGATCGCCCAGGTCAACTACCTCGTCCGCCTGGGTCAAATACGAAGCTACCTCACACTTGGTGCCAACAGCCTCAATTCGATTGCCACGGACCGCTACGAAACCTTCAAACGGCAGGTCCCCCGTACCGGTAAAGACGCTCTTAGACGTCAGGACCGTCAAACGATCAGACATCACAACCACCTACGCCGGAAGCATGCCGGAAATGGCAGTAACGACCAAGCCAAACACGACCATGAAGATGAAGAACTTCCAAATGGTCTTCCACCATTGGCCAAACGAAATCTTAGCCACGGCAAGGCCGGCGACCGTCATGCCCGCCACGGGGCTGATGGTGTTGATGGTCTGGTTGGCAAACTGGAGCGCGGTGACGGCCGCCTCGGGATTGAGGCCCATGAGCTCGGTCAGGGGGCCCATAACGGGCATGGTGAGCGCCGCCAGGCCAGAACTCGAGGGAACCAGCAAAGAGAGCAAGCCAAGGACGATATACATAAACGTGGTGTAGACGGCGGCGGGTGCACCGGCAAGCGCGGTAGCGAGCGCCTGGAGGATGGTGTCGATGATCATGCCGCCCTCGGCGATGACCAGAATACCGCGAGCGATACCGATAACGATGGCAGCGTACGCAAAGTCGGCGAGACCCTTAACGAACTCCTCTGCGATCGTCTGCTGGTCAAGGCCGCCCAGGATACCGGCAAGCAAGCCCATGCCAAGGAACACGGCGGAAATCTCATTCATGTACCAGCCCTGGGTAACAAGACCCCAGACGATAATGCCCATACCGCAAGCAAAATCGATAAGCACGAGCTTCTGACGGATAGTGAACTCTTCCTCGATGGAGGCATCGGTCACGGAAAACTCAATACGCTTGAGCTTATCGTCCTCGTACACAATGGACGACTCGGGGTTTTTCTTGACGCGCATGGCGTAGCGCATGGCCCATGCGATACCGACGGCAGTGAAGATGACCCAAGAAACGGCGCGCAGCCACAGTTGCGGATTGCCCTCGATGCCAATGATGCCTTGGGCGATCAAAACATTAAACGGGTCGATGGTCGAAGCACAATATCCCAGGTTAGGACCAAGGAAGCAGATGATGAATGCCGTCATCGAGTCATAACCGATACCCATCATGATGGGAATGAAGATGGCATAGAACGGCAGGGCTTCCTCAGACATGCCAAACGTAGTGCCGCAAATGGACAGCAATGTCATCGTGATGGGAATGATGAGGATGTCCTTGTTCTTGAGCTTTTTAACCACACGGCTCATGCCGGCATTCAAAGCGTTGGTCTTGGTGATGATTGCGAACGATCCGCCAATCAATAAGACGAACGCAACGACGTCGGCAGCCTCCTGGATGCCCTTAGTGGGCGCTTGCAGGACCGCGAAGATATCCTGGCCCAGATTGATGGTCTCGCCGGTCTCGGAATCGGTGTAGTTCTTATCGACCTGTTCATAGGTTCCAGCAACGGCGACTTCACGCTCGCCCGCCGCCGTCGAAATCATCTTGCGCTGATACTGACCAGAGGGAACGATCCAAGTCAGGACCGCAAAGACAACGATCAGCAAGAACATGATCGTATAGACATGCGGTAATTTGAACTTAAAACGTCTGTTTGTCTTCTTCGCCTTCGTATCTGACATAGATACCTCCAAAGAACTCGAGGCTGCATCGCATCTCGCCTCAACGCTTGCACAAGCAAACGTTCTATGACGTCCCATAGATTACCAGCAGCTTTTTCCTTCATCAAGATAATTTCAAACTGGTTGCCGCAACGCGGTTGAACGGTTGCGTTTGCGCCGTGAACGGTATGGAAGCGCCCGGTGAGATAATCCACCGGGCGCTTCCATACGCAATGTCCTAGATGTCAAAAACGTAGCGAGACCCAACGATCCGCTGACGACCGATGATAAACGGCCGCCGCTGCTCATCGAAAAAGAAGGCTTCCATATAAAACAAGGGTTCGCCAACGGGAACCGCCAGCAACCGAGCGACCTCGGGCGATGCGCACGCGATCTCGAGCGTGCACGGGTCGGTAAACGCGGGCGTGCGGCCCATCCGGTTGCGCACGAACTCAAAAATGGATTGGTTAGATAGAGGTGCCGTTGATAGATAGGCGTTCTCCTCGTAAACGTATATGTTGTTCTCGAGCATGACAGGGACGCCATCGGCAGTACGCACGCGCTCAACTCAAATCAAGTCAGTTCCAACGGGAACACCAAAGAACTGTGCTTCGGTGGAATCCGCCGGCAGTATCTTTCTCGAAATGACACGCGCCCCCGGTTCCATTCCGTTAACGCGGCATGCGTCTGAAAAACTCTGGACGTCATCCTTCTGGCGAATCTTGCGCTTAAGCTTGGGGGCATTGACAAACGTGCCTTTCCCCTGTCGCTTCGTTAGATAGCCCTGCTGGACGAGCTCCTCAATAGCGCGTCGCACGGTAACGCGGCCAACTTTATAGCTCTCAGCCAATTCGAATTCGTTGGGTATCCGCGCGCCTGCCTTGTAGGCGCCGGAGTTGATTTCGTTTTTAATGATATCAATGACCTGTTGGTACAGCGGTATCGCTGCTTTACCGTCAGTTAGCCCTTCTGTCGGTGGCATATACCCTCTCCCAGCACAATTAAGTCTAAAGCGGGCCCAAGGGCATTCAGCAAGCCCTTAAGCCCGCATTAGCATTAAGTATGCTAGGTGTCGCACCAAAATGTCGGCTATTTACTCATCAGACCCGAAAAACGCGCAACTACCGCGCTCCTAAGAAAGCGTGAGCAGCTCCGGCAGCTGGTCGATAATCTTGTCCGCGGCATCCTGGCTAAAGCCAAAGCGCTCCTCGCGCTTGGCAATAACTGTCAGGCCGGCTCGCTTGCCGGCAGTGATGCCAGGCACCGAATCCTCAACGCAGCAGCAGCGATTCGCGGGCAGCCCCAGCAGGTCCAGCGCATGCAGGTAGAT